>JAUIJJ010000328.1 GCA_030431385.1 bacterium
TGCACTGGTTCAGGCACCCTTCGTTCTCAAAATGGAATACGAACTCGCCGATGTATTCCTGTGCGAGTTGAGCCAATTCCGGTACCAGCTCGCGTTCTCGATGGATGCCTTTGAAGAGCGGCCCGATCAGCCACATCCACACCGTGCCCTGATGGTATGCGCGGTCGCGGTCGAGCAGTTCGCCGCGGTAGCGCTCTTTGTACTGCGCCTCATCGGGCCCGAGCGACCTCAGCCCTCGCGGCGTCAGCAGCTCCCTCGCCGCGACGCGTAGCACATCGCCGCGCTTGTCAGCCGGGATGATGTTGTGAGCGAGTCCGAATGGCAGAGTCATGTTCGGCCGCAACGACCAATCCGAAGTTCCGTCACCGTCTCGGTCGACTACGTCGGCGAGGTGCTCCTTGTCCTGAGCGATGAACCGCTCGGCGAAACTGCCGGCACACTGGTCGGCCAGTCCCCGGCAGTACTCGGCAAACTCTTCGTCGGCGAGGGAGTCAGCCGCGCCTGCCATCAGCACCAGCGCGTTGTACCAAAGCCCCTGAATCTCAACCGCCTTCCCGTGGCGCGGCGTGGGGACTTCGTCGTTTACCTTCACGTCCATCCACGTGAGCTGACTGCCCGCCGTCCCACCCGCGAGCAATCCGTCGCTATCGACGCCGATGTTGTTGTGCGTCCCCGAGTGGTGGAACTCGATGATCTCGCGCAATTTCGCCCAGTCCTCAGAATCGGCGGTCAACTCGCTGACATCGACGCAGCGGAAGTACGCCTCAACCAACCACAGCGTACCGTCGATTGTGTTGTACCTCGGCGCGGTGCCTTCCTCGGGAAAGATGTTAGGAATCAGCCCCTTGTCGAGATGAGAGAGAAAGTGTCGAAGGATTGATTTAGCTTCTTCGCGGCGACCGGTTGATAGGCAAAGCACCGGCAGGCTGATCATCGTGTCGCGTCCCCAATCGGTGAACCATGGGTAGCCAGCAAGGATCGTCGAGAGCTCGCTGCCCGCCACGCGAACGATGAATTGATCGGCGGCGGCAGTGAGCCGAATACCCAAGGGCGCGTGTTTCTCGTTCAGCTTTGGAACAACCAGCCCGATCCGGCGCTCGCTTGCCCGGTGGTAAAAGTCTTCGCCTGCGGCGGGGTCGATCGCACCGTCGGTGGAGAACACGAATGTTATGTTTTGTTCGGTGGTAACATCGAACTGAAACTCGGGACCGGCGTGGAGGGGTTGCGTCCAAACTTTCTCGCAGTCCTTCTCAGTTTCCAGTGATACCACGCCCAGCTCCTTCTCGTGGCGCACGATTTTGACCGAATCCGACGTGCGCACGTGAAGCGCGACGCCCTCGTTCGCACCCAGGACGCAATGCCCTTCACCGAGCGATTCGAAGGCGGTCGCGAACGGCAGAACAGGTCGTAGGGAAAGCTGCGCCGCATCCTGCACGGGGGAGCCTTCGAGCCGCCACGAAACGAACAGTGTTCCCGGGTGCTCCCTCGCCATGTAGATAAACTTTCGGAGGCATGCGCCGCCTTCCAGCTCCCACCACCAGTGGGGGACGGGGTGCGGCTCGAAGCTGGGCCACGCCGCCGGAGGGTGCCACGATCCGTCGTGCCATGTTGATGAAAGTGAAAGTGTGAGCTGCGGGTGGCGGAGAAACTCCTCCATGCCAGCGAGGAGCCGAACACGGGCGCGCGGTGGCTTGGTCGAGTTCCACAGCAATCCGTGCCACTTGCGACGTAGCTCGCCGCTCACCGTCCCGCAGGAAAACCCACCCCAGCCGTCGGTTTCCAGCCATTCCGATTCAAGGCGCATGGACTAGCTCTCCTTGCTTCCGACACCTTTTTTCATCATCCGGCGAGCCACCATCCCCGCTGCCATTCTCACGGCGAAGCGCGGCATGTAGTTCATCAAGAAGATCGGCAGCTGCCTCTGGCAGACTAAAATCGCGCGGTTGTGGTCGCTCGCTTCCAGCCCCATCCGCACGACATCGGCCGCGCTCTGACCCTTGTCGAAGAGCGCCGCGTCCATTTCGCCGGTAACATGAAAATTGGTCGGAGTCGGTCCCGGGCAAAGCGCCAAAACATTCACATCGGTACCGCGCATCTCTTCGTGGAGACCTTCGCTGAAGTTCAAAACGAAGGTCTTTGAGGCCGAGTACACGTTGAAGTAGGCGACCGGTTGAAACGCTGCCGTCGAGGCGACGTTGATAATCCGAGCATCGCGCGACAGCCGCATCTGAGGGAGTAGTCGGTGCGTCAGCTCGACCAGTGCAGTCATGTTCACCATCAACATCGAGTGAACCCTCGCCGCGTCCATCTCGTCGAAACCGCCCACTGCGCCAAGGCCAGCGTTGTTGACGAGCCACGTGGGGTGCAGTTTTTCCTCCGTGAGGAATTCTTGAACCTTGTCAGCCGCGCCGACTACTGAGAGGTCGCAGGTAAAGGTGAGTGCACGAATCTTGTGCCGATCTTCCAACTCGCTCGCGAGCGCCTTGAGCCGATCCTCGCTGCGGGCGATCAGCACGAGGTTTTGCTGACGCGCCGCAATCTGGCGGGCAAATTCCTCCCCCAAGCCCATACTGGCCCCGGTGATCACGGCAACATTCATGCAACTCCCCTTCACTGATCGAATCTGAGGTGAGCCTAGCCGCCCCCGCTGGCGTCCTCAACTGACAAAAGCATCGGGCGAAACAGGTCCGGGCGGGTTCCCGGCGGTCACGCTGACTTACGAGGCGCGCGCTTCTTCGCGGGCCTCTTCACGGGCGTAGCGAGGGCTTCTTTCAGGAACCGTCCCGTCTCGCTCTTGCGACTCTTCGCGACCTTTTCCGGCGGCCCGGCCACAACGATCTCGCCCCCGGCCTCGCCGCCCTCCGGGCCGAGATCGATCAGCCAATCGCAGCACTTGATCACGTCCAGATTGTGTTCAATGACGATGACTGTCGAGCCGGTGTCGACGAGTTGATTGAGCACGTCGAGCAGCTTGTGAACATCGGCGAAGTGAAGTCCCGTCGTCGGCTCATCGAGAATATACAGAGCCCTGCCCGTGTTCCGTTTCGCGAGTTCGCGCGCCAGCTTGATGCGCTGGGCCTCGCCGCCGCTCAGCGTCGTCGCCGCCTGCCCAAGGTGGATATAGCCAAGCCCGACGTCCGCCAACGTTTGAAGGATACGCTTGATAGACGGAACCGGATCGAAGAACTCGACCGCTTCCTCGACGGTCATTTCCAACACGTCGGCGATGTTCTTTTCGCGATAGTAGACCTGAAGCGTCTCGTGGTTGTAGCGGCGACCGTTGCACGATTCGCACTCTACATAAACGTCGGGCAGGAAGTTCATCTCCATCTTCACCTGTCCCTGCCCCTGACATTCCTCGCAGCGACCGCCCTTCACATTGAAACTAAACCGCCCCTTCGCATAGCCGCGCATCTTCGCATCGGTCGTGGTGGCGAACAGATCGCGGATTGGATCGAAGACCTTGGTGTAGGTCGCAGGGTTGCTGCGCGGCGTGCGACCGATCGGCGATTGATCGACGTGAATCGCGCGGTCGATGTGCTCCAATCCGTCAACGCCGGTGTGCGGCCCGCACTCCATGTTCGAGCCTTTGTAGCAATGGTTCATCGCGATGGGCAGGAGCGTTTCCATGATGAGCGAGGATTTCCCTGAGCCGCTGACTCCGGTGATTCCGAGCATCAGACCCATTGGAACGGTCAGGGTGACTTCCTTCAGATTGTGCAGGCGGCAGCCACGTACTTCGAGAGAGTGTTCTCCGGGCTTACGACGTCTCTTCGGCGCCTCGATGGAGGTTTCTCCGCGCAGATACTTCCCGGTGATCGATGCTTTGGACTTTTCAATCTTCGAGGGAATTCCGGCGACCACGATCTCGCCGCCCAGCCGGCCAGCTCCCGGCCCGATGTCCACCACCCAATCCGCTTGGCGGATCGTTTGTTCGTCGTGTTCGACGACGATCACCGTGTTCCCCTGATCGCGGATTCCCTGCAGCGTTGCGAGGAGCTTTTCGTTGTCTCGCTGGTGCAGGCCAATGCTCGGTTCGTCGAGCACATAAAGCACACCTGTCAGCCGCGTGCCGATCTGCGTGGCGAGGCGAATGCGTTGTGCCTCGCCGCCACTCAACGTGCCCGCGCCTCGATCGAGAGTCAGATAATCCAGCCCCACGTTCTTCAGAAACCGGAGCCGATCCTGCACCTGCTTGAGCGGCTGGTGGGAGATGAGTTGCTGTCGTCCGGAAAACGAGACCTGATCAAAGAACGCGATCGCCTCGTCGATGTGCCAGCACGAAATCTCAGAGATGTTCTTGCCGCCAATGGTCACCGCGAGGGCCTCGGGTCGGAGCCGCGCGCCTTTGCAATCGGGACATGTCAGGTAGCTGAAATACGCCGCGTAGCGCTCGTATTCTTCGGGGTAGGCCGCGCGGTCCATGCGATTGCGCACGAACTGCCCGATGCCCCTCCACGCTTTTACGAACTTGGAGAGTCGCCCTTTCGGTGGTTGGCTGGGACCGTGGATCAGAACGTCGCGGGTCGCTTGCGGCAGCTTGTTCCAGGGCTTGTCGAGCGGCACCTTCCATTTGTCCAGAACACCGAAGATTTTGCGAGCCGTC
>JAUIJJ010000329.1 GCA_030431385.1 bacterium
GAGCACTTCCCAATCATCAATAACGTTGTCGACACTGAGGGGTGGAATCTCTGGCAGCGTGCCGAGTGCTAGCTCCTCCATTTCTGGTGAAGTGGACATTGCTGTAAATGCCTCAACGATCCAATGTACCAACGCCCGGAGATACTCTTCCAACACGCTCAATAGAAGCGCGCCGCTGGGTCTTGCAACAATTCCGGTTTTGGTAATGTGATCTCGATGTTTAGCAGCAACCTCTTCGTAGAGCGCTTCGACCTCCACTTCATTGAGCTCAGATTCGAGGAGGTTCCGCTCTCGCAAAAGTTGAGTAAACTCAGCCAGCACCGCGTGGCAGAATTGGCCGGCATCGCGAGACTCGAAGCTCGTCTGAACCGGCTCCCCGGGACGCAGCATGTAACTCACGAAATGCCGGAAGGCGCAGCTTCCGAAGGTGTCCAACTGTGACGCGCTGAGACGAAGCCGCTTGTCATAGAATTCTTCAACCGTCTCTGGACTGAGGTTCGCGGCGTTTTTCCACGCGCCGGCGGCTGCCACAATTCCTTCCTCAGCCGCGTTAGTCTCATTCATAAACGCGAGACGATTGGTGGCTGTTTGAGTTGGACCTGAAATGTGACTTAGTAGGTTATTCCGAAGGTCAGCGGCTGCAAGTTCGCGCGCCCTCCAGCTGCGTTCAGGAGTCTGCAACTCGCCCGGTTGCTCCACTTTCGTGCCCGGGAATATGCTGAGCAACTCGCGCCACCACGGGGACTCGGAGAGCGCGGACCCTTCTTCAGTAGCGAGCGGCCGCGTCACCACGACTTCGTGTGAAGCGGCGGTTAATGCACGGTAGGCGATCATCTTTTCTCGCTCGAACTGGCGCCTCGAGGATGGCTTTAGCTCCACCTGAAAGTCGACCAATGTCTCCAGCGCTTCGCGTTCGAAATCGTTGATGAGAGTTCCGTTCGCACTGATCGCGGGGAACAGGTTTTCCGCCATTCCAAGCACTATTGCGCCGCGTAGTTTGGGAAACCGTGACCGATCGGCCTGACCGACAATCAGGTAATCGACCATGGGCGGAATTCGAGGTAGCGCCAGTCGTGAGAGAACTTTGGCAGTCAATTCTCCCGCCAACCGAATCGACACAACTTCGGTGCCGGCAGCGTCGATGGCTTCACTCAACAACTCGCCTAATCTTTGCAGTATAGACGCGTCTTCGTGATCCAGTTCCGCTTCACCGAGTGCGTCCTTGAGCGCTTCACACAGCGCCTCGATAAAATCGCGATAGAGTACCTGCTGCTGGCCCTCCGGAGAGACTTTATCCCTAAACTTTCCGACAGGTCGAATAAGCGCCTGACGAGCACTTTCCACTTCCGGGTGAAACGCAGCAGTCGAGACTTTCTCGTCAAGATTCTCATCTCGAAGTTGGCGTGGAACGGGTTTCTGCCAAGGTTTCTTGCCAAACCACTCGCTTCGTGACTTTGGGTACTGGTTTACATGGATCTCCAACTGGTCGACGAATCGACGTTCGACGCTCAACAGACCCGATTTCCCCAATTGGATGAGCGCTTTTCCATCGGTCGATTGATGTGCAGCGCGCATGAGCGACATCAACCCTGTCACGAATGGGTGGGTTTCCAGCGGCTCGCTTTGATCGATGAAGAAGGGGATTTTCAGAATACCTAGTGCTTCACGAAGGGGCGCCGCATAGTTGCCCAAGCCCCTCGTGATGATGGCAATCTCGCCGGGATTCCAGCCGCGCGTTGAGATCCAATCCGCAGCGATCTCCGCCGCCAACCTTGCTTCGTCCCGAGGCGTTTTCGTTTCCAGAAGTCGGACATGTTCGGGTGTCGCGGTCTGCGCGACCTTTCCCTTGTCGAAACTGTTTTCGAGTGCGGCGACCTCGTCGTTAGCAAACCGCGAAGCTGGGGAAGAACCTGCGAGAAACAGCGGCGCATCCAAACTAATGGATTCCTGCGCGCAGAGCCTCTGAATCCGGCCGAGCGTCTCCTCAGTCCATACGAATACGTTGTTTCGCGGTAGCCGCTCTCCGTCGAGTAACTTCCCAACACGCCAAGGATCGGCTTGTAGTGTGACGCTGACCCTCTGTGCACGTTTGAAAAGCGAGGCCAGCAGCTTCTCCTCTACTGGCGTGAACCCGGCGAAGCCATCGATCCAGATTTCCACCGCCTGAAGGAGGTCTGAGTGGGCCACGTTTTCTGACAGTTGTGTGAGCGTGTCTTGAGGGTCCTCGAAGCGCTGCGCGGCCTTTTGATGAAACGCATCTAACAGGTCCGCGAGTTTCTCTAGCTTCGCGCGCGAGAGGTTGCTGATCGCTGGCGCGTTGAGCCCAATCTCTCGGGAGAGCACCTCCGCCGCTTCTCGCAACTGACCGCTCGAAACGGCGTATTGCTTTGTCTCCGACACGAAGTCGGAGAGCGCCTCCTCCAACCCCTGCGCGTTCAGAAAGTTGTCGGGGTTGCTTTGTCGTTCTTGGGTCACAACGAGCGAGGCGAGGATCTCGCGGTGCGTTTGCGACAAGCGGGGTAAACGCGAGGCGGGAGTATTAGAGAAGATCCAATCCGCCAGTCGGGTGAAGCTCAGGACTTGGGCGCGGGTGTAGCCCTTAATGCGGCCGTGTTCCAAAAGCGCCTTCTCGGCGAGGTAACTCGACTGTTCCGGCACCAGCCAGATCAGCGGCGGACCCAGCGGATTCTCGGCGCAGGCCGCAGTGATCTCTTCGACGCACTGATGCGTTTTCCCACTTCCCGACCGGCCGACAATCAATCGCAGAGCCATGAACGACATCCCGTAGTGCTGTGTGGGCCCTCGCTAGTTATCAACGAAAGGGCCCCTCGCCGAAGGTATACAGCAAGGGGCCGCCATGTCCGCAAGTAGGACCGAATTTCTAGAGGTAAAAGTTTACACCTGTTCACCGGGAGGAATGACTTCCTCGTCCCAATCGACATCAATGGGACAGCCGATGGGGGCGTATCGCTGAACTTCCGGCGTCTCCCCCGCGCGCAGGGCGTCGACCGCTTCCTCCAGCAGGTATCGATGCCCTTCCGTGCCCGGGAACAGCGTGTTCTCCGGCGCGCCCCAATACACAATCGTGCCGTCCTTATCCAACACCCAGATCTCTGGAGTGCGTTCCGCACCAAGCAGGTTTGTAACCTTCTTATCGTGATCGAAGTAGACTGGATAGGTGATGATGCCAGCATCCTGCTGCTCCTTGAGCGCGGCGAGGTCGTACTTGTCGCGCGTTCCCTCGCTCATGAATCCGAAGATCGTTACGTCCTCGAGTCCTTCGCTCTGCATCTTGCTCACGAGCCGCCCGCAATTGGCCGCACACGGGCAGTCGGGGTGATGACTTGTCACGATCACGAAGTGCTCTCCGTCCAGTTTGTCACTCAAGTGGATCTCGGCTCCGTCGATGTCGCTGAGAGTGAAATCGGGAAGTTTCTCGCCGATGTGAAAGTTACCGGCTGTCGTGTCGCGAGAGGCAGTCGGGTTATGAATCTCGGCCGCTCGGTCAGTCCCGCCAAGGCCAGCCAGGCCCCAATACCCGATCAGTCCTATCAGGCCCATCGCCACGATCGCGATCACCGGGAGGTAGTTTTTGAGAGGTGAAGATGAATTGCTCATGTCGTTTGTCCGAAGGCTCCGAGGGTCTGTTTATTCAATTCGGCAGCAATTTCGGCACCATTTCCAGAAAGTGGGCAATTTGATCTTGCCGTTGTGCGCGAGCGGTTTCCATCTTCGCTGAGATTGAATCCATCCCGCAGAGGGAACTATGGCTGCCAAGAAGCAGATTGAAACCGAAGTAACGCCCGAAGTCGAAGAGCCGCTCCGCCGACGAGAGTCCAGCATGGTCTGGGAAATCATCGGGGCAGTGACTGTCCTCTTCGCGATTTTCCTCCTCATCGCGCTCATTCTTGGGCCTGATGTTACCGTGACGACCCCATGCCTCGCTCGATTTACGCCCGCATTGAGGATCGGGGCGAGGAAGACCGCCTCACCGAAGTCCTCGTGGGCACGATGCAGCGCTGCCCGGCCCTGTGCAGGCAGCTCTTGCGCTCCCTGACGGACCTCGATGCGGAGGCCAGCATCATCGAGAGCCAGGCCGTCCACGAGCAGGACCGACCTGACATCGACATCGTGGCCTCGGCACCAGACGGAACGACCGTTCGTGTTCTCGTTGAATCAAAGGTCGGTAGCAGCGAGGGACACAGACAACTCAACCGCTACGCGGAACTCCTCGCACGACTCCTCTCAGAGGATGAGGAGGCCACCGGAATCCTCGTCTACCTGACAGCGAACGAAGACCCGAAAGACGAGCCATCCGTCCTCGCCGGGATCCGCGGCAGGCGGCCGCTCTTTCGACAACGCCGGTGGGCCGATGTAGCCAAAACGATAGACCGCTGCCTCCCCGAAATCCCGGAAACAGAACGAGCCCTTGCCCGCGAACTACTCGCATACCTGGAGGACAAGAGAATGACGATTCCCACCCACTTTTCTCCGCAAGCAATGCTTGGACTGTCCGACCTCCCCGGCCTCCTGAAGCTGCTCGACGCATGCATGGACGGCAAGCCCTGGAACCGACTCTCCGAAATCGC
>JAUIJJ010000330.1 GCA_030431385.1 bacterium
TCAAGAAAACCTGGGAATTGCGTAAGTTTGTGCGCAGATCGCGCATGATGGGAAAGGTGCGAAAATGGGTGCAACGAGCAACTTGGATACGCGCGCGATGCAATTCGCAAGCGCGTTCGTCGCGATAACACTGCTTATCCCACTGGCACAAGCCGCAGCGGAACCGCCCCCGCGTTCCGTCTGGAAATGGCGATTACGCTTCCGAAAAGCAGAATCACGCCAATGAAGCCGGGGCCGCTTAGTAGCGTGGCCGGGTACTCGCGGAGGTCACGCGTATCAAAGAACCATCCGGTGAGGATGAAGCTCAGAAACAGCATCGCCTCGATGCCTGAGCTGCGCAAAGCGGGGCGTTCGCGGAGTAGCCTCACGATGATCACGTAAGTGATCGCCAACGCGGTGAAGTGGTGAAGCCATGCGACCGGGGAGGACAACACACCGGCAGTCAACACTAGCGCGAGCGCGAGCATGTCGTCGAGTCGCACCGGTTCGCTCGGCCGGTTGCGGCAAGCGAGCCATGCGACGAATGAAGTTCCCAGAAAGAAGAGAGTGCCCAGCGCCTTGATCCAACCGTGAGCGTCCACAAGGTTGAAGACCTCGGGGTCGTACTCATCCTTGAACAGGCGCAGGAGCATGCCATTGAGCGTTTGGTTAGGATAGTACGCGTAACCTGCGCTCAACGTCGGGAGGGTCTTCCTAACATAGTCCATGCTATTGGACCAACCCGCGTAGATGAACGACGCGAGGGCACACATGGTGAGCCCCACCGCGCACCAAAGGAGCATCTTGCGCGGAAACTTGGGCGTGAAAAACAGGACAATGGGCGCTACGACGAGATGTGGTTTGATCGCGACGCCAATGGCGAGAGCCAGCCCTGCCGCGCCTTGCCAACCGCGCTGAAAGCAGAACACCGCCATCACCAAGAAGAAGTAGATCCACACGCTCGCCTGAGTCAGTTGTAGCGCTTTTGCGAAAGGGTAATAGGCCAGATAGAGAATCACAAACGCGATGGCCAACGGGATCGACAACCGCGCACGGTAAAAGAGGATCATCAGCAGCATCACCCCGCCAGCGATCCACATCAGGTGGTTGACGAAACTCACAACGTCGGAGCTTTCCTGGAGGGTCGTCCCCGGGCGCGAGATCGGAATGCAAACCAAGGCCGTAAACGGCGTGTAGACAAACGACGCGCGCCCTTCGCTCAGCTGCTCCGGCTGGTACATCTTGAATTCAGGATCGAGCGCCTTTCCCTGTGCCGCCTCGAAGATCGGCTGGTAGTCGCCGATGTAGATCCCCTTCCAATTGTAGAGGGCCTCGTAGGGGTTCCGCTCCGGGTCGATCCTCCAGGCTTCGCCACTCTTTAGTGAATACTTCCAGTCCTTGCCGTGGGTCCGCATCATCGCGACCGTCAAGGAACAGAGGGCAAATCCCAACACAACGGCGGCAGCGAACTGCCACCAGTTTCGAAATAGGACGCTGGGCTTTTCTTCGGTTTCAATCATACCGCGTTAGAGCGGCAGCAGGAGGCGCAGAGAGGCAATCAAAAGTACCGACGCAGCGAGGAAAACAAGAGGGCCGCCTCGCAACAATCGCGAGGCGGCCCACGGATCAATTGGTTTCTCGGCTAGGTCACTCGAGACGAATGGAGTTAATAACCACCGAATGCATGCCCGCCGCCGACAACTCGAACTCATCGTTCTCCGAGACTTCCGTCGGCCGAACGCACAGGAACCGGCTTCCAGCGCCTGAGATTTTCTTAATCTTGCGAAGCAGGTTGTTCTTGAGAATCACGGTCTTGCCGTCGGGAAACTCGCGCTTCTTGACCTGCTTGGTCACGATAAGCGATCCGTCCGGAAAGTCCTTCATGCCATCGCCCTGGACTCGTAGACAGAAGGTTCCTTCGTCCTTTCGGACAAGGTCGAAGGGTAGGTCGGAAAGCATCCCGCTCTTCCAGAAGACCTTTCCAGAGCCACCTTCGATGAAGCCATCGAGCGTCAGCGTTGGCTGTTGGCCAACGACGACTTTCCGCTTCTTCCGCTTGGATTGGTAGGTGGCGGCGTCTTCTTCCATGGCGAGCGCCACTTCCTTTGCGGGATCGTAGCCGGGCTTGGCGCGCGAAAAGTCCCACCCCAAAGTCGACAGCACGTCGAACATCAGCGTCCCGCGGGGAGACTGATTCTTGTTGAGCATCCTGTGGATGTCGTAGTGCTTAAGGCCTAGATACCTTGCGAGATCGGACTTATTAAAGTCTCGCTTCTCCATGAACTTTCTCAGTATATCTCGAAACTGCTCGTCAGTCATCACCCGAACTCTTTCTTGGACTTGCCCCAATCCCCCACCATTTGCGCTACTACGTCAGGAGTCGGAATGGGAACCATGCAACTTAGTGAAATATGGAACAAACTACTGGGACATGTCATCCAATTCGCACCTTGGGCTGAAGATCGGCTTGAAGAAGTGCGAAAGCGGACGTGGTACCTACCATCTCCGGAGACAGCCCAACTGAATCTCCTCATGGTCTGTCTGGACTTGGATTTAGACGATTTTCGTCACCGAAGCAAGGCAAAGCATCTGCTCGAGGAGCTCTTTTCTTCAGACGTAAGTCAAATCGATGCGAAAACCCCGATGTTTTCTGGGCAAATCGCCAAACTCCCACAGAAGCACGTCGACCGACTCCTCCAATCGGTCAAGTGGGCGTTCGAAGCGCCCTTCGAGGAGTTCGAACAACTCCCCGTCGATCAGGCCGTGATCCTCGTTCGTAAAAGCGCACCCTCACTGAAAGGCTTCCGCGCCCATAGATGGTTGAATTCACTGGGTTACCACGTCGCAACGCCTGACCTGCCGAGGCAGCGCTTCTTGTTTCGCATGGGGTGGCTGAAAGAAGTATCTACTGCCGAGGCCGGGAAGAAGGCCGCCTTCAAAGAAATCCAAAAGCTTTCGGTAGCCGTCGAGGCGCCCCTGCGTGAGATCGACTACGTCCTCGGGCTATTCGCCGGGGCCATCGAGGATTCGGGTACCGGCGTCGCGCGTTGCCTCGCCCAACCGCTTTGCGAAGAATGCCCCATCGCCTCGGAATGTCTATTCTTCAGGATTCAAGGTAGCGACAAAGACCGAGGTTCGGGGGCGCTGGCCGACACGATGCGGACCGAGGATTTGCCCAAGGAGCGGATTCGGAAGGAGGGCCCTGAGCACCTGTCATCTGCTGAATTGCTCTCGGTCCTGCTACGGCCCGGGCAGAGTGTTCCCAATACACTCCAACTCGCCCACCGCTTGCTGAGGCACGCTGGTTCACTCAGGCGACTTTCCGAAATGTCGTTCTCGGGGCTCTCGGAGATTCCCGGTGTCGGCAGCGCGAACGCGGCGATTTTGATGTCCACTCTGGAGCTCTGCCGAAAGTTCAACGAAGAGGACTACTTCGGAGTTGGCCAGCACTTCACCAAGGCGGAGGCCGTCTTTACGCACTTCAGATCGAGGTTTCTCGGAGCAAAGCAGGAGGAAATCTATGTCATCAACCTAGACTCTCAGCTGAAGGTGATTCGTATCGTTCCCGTCTCGAAGGGGCTCCTTCTTCAGGCACAGGTCGAGTCGCGAGAAATCTTTAAGGAAGCGATCAAGGATTCAGCGCATTCCATGATCATTGTTCACAACCACCCATCGGGTAGCCCCAAACCCAGCAAGGCAGATCGCCGCATCACAGAGCATCTCTACCGCGCCGGCGAGTTCCTCAGGATTCCGATTCAGGATCACATCATCATCGGAGAGAAGGAGTATTACTCCTTCGCAGAGGAGGGAACTTTGGAACCGAGTGAAGACTTTTCATAATTCTGAGTGACAAGCCATTCCGTCCTCAATACCCTAAATCGACTTGAGGAGCGAGAGGGTTCATCATGTTGGAAGAGGATCGGAATTGGTCCGGTACTTCTTCGCTGTCAGACGCTACAAGCCACGAGGATCTGCTACAAGCGCTCGGAACTTGTATTCGACAATCGAACGATTCAACCGGCAGCAAGATTGAAATCCCAGACGACTTTGAGCCCCTGACTGTGCTTTGGGAGGGCGGTCAGGGTATTGTGCGCCTCGGATTCCAAAAGTCCCTGAACAGGGAAGTCGCTCTCAAGTCCCCAAAGTCCGGCACCGCAGACGCCTTCATTCGCGAGGGCGAGATTCTCGGTCTCCTCGAACACCCGAACATTGTCCCTGCGTATCAGTTGGTGGTTCAAAACGGCCAGCCCATGTTGGCGATGAAACTCCTGAAGGGGAAGGGGTGGAACGAGGTCCTGAGAGAGGACCGACGTAGTGAAGGCTTTGAATTGGGCGGGCATCTCGCCCGCCACCTCCCGATCCTCATGTCGCTGTGCAATGCTGTATCCTTCGCCCACTCGCGGGGAATTGCCCACTGCGACCTCAAACCCGCCAATGTCAAACTAGGCGAGTTCGAGGAAGTCTCCTTATTGGATTGGGGTCTCGCTTTCAATTTCGGTGAGGGCGAGAAACCTCATGTGCCCGGTGGAACCCATGAATACATGGCACCCGAACAGCGCGTCCACGGTCAAAACGTGGGAGCCCACACGGATGTCTATCAGTTAG
>JAUIJJ010000331.1 GCA_030431385.1 bacterium
CGAAAGTGGTGAAGCGGCCACCGCATTGCTCGCACTGACGCCGACGACGCACGCTGTCGCCAGCTTGTGTCGCGCGGGAGTTGGTGACTTTTGTCTCCGGATGTCCGCAAAAGGGGCATTTCATCGGTGACGCCTCGTGGGTGGAGCGGATTGACACGGGCCGACGCGATGGCGTCGGCCCGTGATGAATCACTTGGCTGCTAGAGGTGCTTGTCGATCAGCTTGGCCATTTCTTCTTTGGGGATGCCGCCGGTGAACAGTTCGACCGGTTCGCCGCCTTTGAAGACGATGAAGGTTGGGATGCTCATGACGCCATACTTGGCGGCGGTCTGCTGTGCCTGATCGACGTTTACTTTCGCGACCTTCGCGCGGCCCTGATAATCGTCCGCTAGTTCTTCGACGAAGGGGGCGACGCGGAGACACGGTCCGCACCATTCTGCCCAAAAGTCCACGAATACGGGAACGTCTGATTTAAGGACTTCTGCTTCAAAGTTTGAGTCGTCTATTGCGAGGGCGCTGCCTGCCATGGGATGTACCTCCTAAGGGTTCCAGTCAAATATGTTGATCTCGACATAGGGTAGTGCATGGCTCGTGCCAACCGGAATGGGTGATGCAAATTCATTCCGTGGCACTGCGTCAAGGATGCTTGCGCCCTGCGGATATGCCGTGGCAATCATCCTCTCCCAACTTACTGACAGGATGATGAAAATGGCTGGTGATTCGAATAGTTCTGGTGGCTCCGTGGCTCGCATCGCCGCGCTCATTTTGTTGCTCGTCGCGATCGGTTTTGGGTGGCTGTGGTTCAACGCCTCTGCCTCCTCGCGCCGATTGAGTGAGCAGGTCACACATGCGAACGACGCCGCAGAAGCAGCCAGAGCCGCGAATCTTGAGGCCCAGAGTCTCATTGGTGTGCTCGTCGCAAGCTTCGCCAATCAGGTCGCTACCGCCGGCGTAACCCCGGAGACCGCTGCCATCGCCGAGGACCTGGCGGAGGTGATGGGCAACGCCGATCTGGAGGCGCTGCCGGACGATCAGGTGCTCGTTTCCATGGCGCAGCTTTCGAAACTCGGCGAGTCGCTCTATCTTGCGGGTGCCTTTGATGCTGCCAGTGCAGTTCTCGAAGCGTCCAAGAAGTATTCCGATGAAGCGCTCGCGGATGACGCCTACAGCGAGGCCGCGCTTGTTTCCCACGGTGTCACGCTGCGGTACATGGGTGATCTGGCGATGAAGGAGAACAGCATCGACGACGCCCTCTTTGGTTTCCGGACTTCAAGTTGGGCGTACGATCAGTTGCTGCGCCTCGTCGAGCAGCGGCCTGAATGGCGAGCGGCGACGGCGTATAACTCCATGAGAATCGCGCAAAACCTGGACGCGATGGGCTCGCAGGAGAATGCACTAGCGAACTTCAAAGACGCGTTCCGCGCGGCCAAGAGCCTGAGCGCTTCGGAAGAATACATGGGGCTCTACAGGGAAGTGAGAAAGACTTTCACCGACTACCTCAGGTCGAGGGGTGACGACGCAGAAGCAGCAGAAATTCTCGCTCAGTAACGGGCCGTTGGGGATCCTACTACGGTAGCGGTATCTCGTCGCTGCTTGTGTGTTCTTCGATGGTGATGTTCGTGGAGAGATCGCTTTGCAGTCGGTTGAAGAGTAGCTTGTCGCTGCTTTGATCGATCCGCTTTCTAATCTTCTTGAAGGTCGGTTCATTGATGACGGCGATGTGATATACGGGTTCGCCGGGTTTGACTGCGGGCATGGTGGACATTCCCAAGACAATGCCATACTCGGGTGAGATGAGGCTGCGCTTTTCGCTGCCGAAGATGCTGTAATTCGTAGCGAGCGGTTGTCCCTTTTCGACAACGTCGCCGGGTTTGGCGTGGAACCCGAGGAAGCCTCCGCACTCAGCGCGGACCCATTTCGTTTTGCGCGCGATGACCTGAAAGAGCGGCTTTTTGGGCTCGCCTTCCATCATACCGAGACTCTTGAGCACGTTGAGGACTCCGCGCACGCCGGTTTCAACGACGCTGGGTTCGTTCTTCCAGACTTCTCCTGCTTCGAGGATCACGACGGGAACGCCGTTCTTGACAGCAGTGTGGCGAAGGGAGCCTGCGGGCCCCTTTCCATCGACGATCAATTCACTTCCGAACATTTTCGCGAGTTTGTTCGCGCCCTTGTTTCGCATGTCGGCGCGAATGTTGGGGTAGTTGGTTCGCCTGACGGCGGCGCTGTGGAAGTCGATGCCGTAGTCGCATTGGCTGATGACTTCGTTGTAGACTGAATGGGCGAGGCGGCTGGACAGGCTGCCGTTTTGCGAGCCGGGGAAGCAGCGGTTGAGGTCGCGGCGATCCGGTAGATAGCGGGAATGGTGTTCGAGCCCGTAGACGTTGACGACAGGCATACAAATCAGGGTCCCGCAGGTGAGCTCGGGGAAGTGGTCGTAGATGAGTTCCCGGATGATTCCGATGCCTGTGAGTTCGTCGCCGTGAATTGCGCCGGTGAGGAAAACGCGCGGGCCGTCCTTCTCGCCACAGATGACTCGGACGGGGACTGAGATGGGGCTTCCCAGATACGTTTCGCTGAAGGGGAGGTGTACGTTGACTTTTTCGCCGGGGAGTATCTTCCGACCGGCGATGAATAGTTCGCGGTTCTTAGCCACCTTGGTTTCCCTGACTGTCATTTTCACCTGTTTGGCCCGTTTTTTTGCGGCGCTTCTTTTTAGGTAACTCTTTTGGCATGAGTGCGCGCAATGCGCCGAGTTCGCCGTAGCAGAGCAACACGTCGCCGGTGTGGATTTCATCGTTCCCGTTGGGGGTATGAATGGCTTCGTTGCCTCTGGTGATCGTGATGACCTGCACGTTTCTGGCCATGAGGTCGATATCGCTGAGCTTCTTGCCTTCGATCTCGGGTATGTTGTGAACGGGGAACTCTGCGATCCCGAATCCGCCGGTGAGCCGGAGCCTTTGGCGGAGGTTAACCTCGGGGAACAGGACCCGCGACTCGATGTCCTCGATGATTGCTCCGGCGACGTCGACTCCGGTTGCGCCTTCGATTCCTTCGAGGCCGGGCGAGCTGTTGACCTCCATGACTTGCGGTCCGTCGGCGCCCTCTAACATGTCGACGCCTGATACGCGGAGGTCGAGAACCTGTGCGGCGCGAATGGCGGTGCGTTCGTATTCAGGGTCGAGGGTGACAGCTTCGGTGCGGCCGCCGCGGTGGACGTTGCTGCGGAACTCGTCGCCGGTGGCGACGCGGCGCATGGCGGCGACGACTCGATCGCCGACGACGATGGCGCGGATGTCTCGGCCTTTACTTTCCTTGATGAACTTTTGGATTAACACATTCTGCCGGGCGCTTTGAAGAGTCTCGACGATTGCCTGTGCGATCTTGACGTTTTCAGCGAGGATGACTCCGACGCCTTGAGTTCCTTCGAGAACCTTCACAATGACGGGAACGCCACCGACGCGCTCGATGGCTGGGATCACGTCGTTCTTGTCGCGGGCGAAGGCGGTCGGAGGGATTCCGATGTCGTGGCGGCTGAGGATCTGGATGGAGCGCAATTTGTCGCGAGACCTCGCGATGGCGAGGGATTCGTTGGCGACGTAGACACCCATCTGTTCAAACTGGCGAACGACGCTGAGACCGTAGAAAGTGATAGAGGCGCCGATACGCGGGATGACCGCGTCGTAGTGGGAGAGCCGTTTCGACCGATAGTAGAGGTCAGGGTCGCGCTGCTCGACTCCGATGCTGAACTTCAGCGTGTCGAGTACGAGAGCGCGGTGACCGCGGGCTTTGGCAGCCTCCACGAGGCGCTGGGTGCTGTACGCCTTCCGTGCTCGCGAGAGGATACAAATCTTCATTGTTCAAGAGGCTTTCTTTTGAGTTTTGGGGACTTCGGAGTGGGCTTTCTTGCCGCGCTCCCGTGTCAGTGATCGGTGGGACACGTCGACAACGAAGTCCTTTTCGAGGGCTTTTCGCCCGATGAGCATACGAAACATCATATCCTCGCGTGAAACGAGCGATACGTCGATCTCTTTCTCGACGGCGCCCATTCTGAGCTTGGTTTTGACGAAGTAGCGGTGCTTGTACTCACCGGTGCTGGAGCGAACGCGGGCGTATTTGACTACCTTGGCGATCACGGCGATGCGTCGGGGTTTCTTGCGGCTGAGGACCACATGGAAGCGCACCTTGTTGCCGGGCAGTTTCTCGATGTCCTCGACGTGCAAGGCGCTCGTCCGTGCGCCGGTATCAATCTTCGCCTTTAGCCCTATGATCTTCCAATCGGGCAGATCGATGTATTCGCTCCAGCCGATGACGGTCTTTTTGGATGGTTTCTTCATGAGGCGGCCCAATCTTCTCGACTCAGCGAGTAGCGCAAGACCTCGCGCCCGTACGCGCGGGAGGTGCCCTCGGGCGTCATTCCCAGCTTCTCCATGACTCGGGTGGAGGCGCGGTTCTGAGGGTTGGCGACGGCGACGATCTTGGGTAAGGCGAGTTCTTCGAAGGCGAAGCGGAGGACGGCGGCGGAGCTTTCCGTCGCGATGCCACGGCCCCAGCAGTCCTTGGCGAGGGTGTAGCCAATTTC
>JAUIJJ010000332.1 GCA_030431385.1 bacterium
GTCCACACCTATTCCGACTCCGACGCCCGGTGGTGGAGAGTGCAATGTTTCCAATGTTGGCGAGTTCAACAGCGCCCTCGCCAACGCTCTTCCGGGAACTGAAATCGTGCTTTGCGACGGTGACTGGAACAATGTGGAGCTTCGATTTTACGGCTCGCTTTCGATGAACGGAACGGGCGGCACAGCTGCCCAGCCGATCACGCTGCGAGCACAAACTCCAGGTGCAGTGCGTATCACAGGCACCTCGCGTCTTCGAATTGAAGGCGACTATATGGCGGTAGATGGCCTCCTTTTTAACGAGTGTACTTCCAGCGGAAACGCGATCATCGAGTTTCGTAAGGATAGTGACGAACTCGCATTCAATTGCCGGCTGACGAATTCGGCGATGATCGATTGTAACCCGGCCAGCGATTCGACCGACTACAAATGGGTGTCGGTCTATGGTGTGGGGAATCAAATCGATAACTGCACGTTCTCAGAGCGCACCCACAAGGGCGTGACTCTCACTGTATGGCCGAGTTCCAGCGGTCCGGCCAATGCCACGATCATCGAGCGATGCCACTTCGCCAACAGGATTGAGGGGAGCGGCAACGGTTTCGAGACAATCCGCATCGGCACCAGCGATGTCTCTAATATGGATTCAAACGCCATTGTGAAGGAGAACCTGTTTGAGCGTTGCGACGGAGAGATTGAAATCATCTCGAACAAGTCTGTCGGAAACTCATACATCGCGAACACGTTCAGGGAATGCAACGGGCAGTTGACTCTGCGCCACGGTGCCGCGTGTGTGGTGGAAGGAAACTTCTTCCTGGGTGAAGGAAAGAGTGGATCGGGTGGCGTGCGCGTCATCGGCCCCGATCATCGAATCGTAAACAACTACTTCGAGGATCTCAGAGGCACCGGTTTTCGTGCGGCGATTGCTCTCATGAACGGCGTCCCGAACTCGCCGTTGAATCGCTACCTCAGAGTGGAGGACGCTGAGATCGCATTCAACACGATCGTCAATTGTGCTGAACCATTCTCAATAGGGAACGAGGCAAGCGAAGGCGACACGACACTCGCTCCGCAAGACTCCCTGTTCGCGAATAATGTCGTTGTTGGTTCCGATGGGAGTCTCGTTCGAGCGATTAACGACCCGATCAATTTCGAGTGGGCGGGCAACATCATGACTGGTGCACCAATTGGCTACGCAGGCGCGCTTGTCGGCACGACTCTCGAAGACCCGGAGTTGACTTTGGGAGTTGGCGGTTTGTTCCGCCCTGGCGGGTCGAGCCCAGTCGTTGGCGCCGCCTCTGCGTTGGCGAGTACGACTCTCGACATGGACGGCCAGATGCGAGACGGCGACCCCGACTCTGGCGCGGACGAAGTTAGTTCCGCTCCAATGACTCGCGGTCCGTTGGGGCCTGATGACGTCGGGGCACTGTGGCTCCGGGCGACGCCGTTGGGAGACTTCTGGATTGCATACTAAGTAGAATCGGCTGAGGGCGGAGAGTTAGTCTTCGCCCTCAGTTGCCCACTCTCCGGGCGGCTTGCCGAACTTGCGTTTGAAGAGACGATAGAAGTGGGCGAGGTCCTGAAACCCGCTCGAGAAAGCAGCGCCAGCGATCGTGCTTCCATGCCCGCCGATGAGGTTGGCGGCCTGTTCCAGGCGGCGATCGTTTCGGTACTCAAGAAGCCCCATACCGGTCAGCTCGCGAAAGATCATCGTAAAGCGTCGGCGAGAGAGGTGCGCGCGCCGCGCGGCCTCGTCGACCGACCACTCCTCATAGTAACTCTCGTCGAGCGCGCGGACGATGCTCGCCACACGGGTGTACGAGTTCGATTCGCTGCAATCCGCAGGCAGGCGCGCCAAAGTAACGAGCAGTTGCATCGCCTCCGCCTGAATGATTGTTTCGGCACCGAGGCGGTCGCTTGCCTGTTCGGCTAGTATTGTCCGGAAACTGTTTTCAATCTTTGCTCGCAGGTAATCGTCGGGGCGCAAGGCCATCGGGCGGCGGCTTAGAAGTTCCTTCCAGAGATCGCCCTGATACGGTTTCGAAGTCAAAAACGAATCGGACAATGCAAGAATCAGAAGCGTCACTTCCGAGACGTCCTCGATCCGGTGAATGCGGTCCCTCTCAATGGGAAACAGGCTTCCCTGAGTGAGGTAAACGGAGTCTGTCGCCTGTCCCTCGAAATACTTCAATGCCCCCCGATAGACGAAGTACAGCTCGTGAAAAGTGTGGCGGTCGCGGGGCATCGAGAATCCGCGCCCGTGCATGCTCTCCGCGGCTAACACGCCCCACGGCGGGATCGAGATGTCCACGGGGGTTTGTCGTCTCTTCATGATACTGCTCCCGGAAAGAATTGCCCGATCCGCAAATGAATATATCAGGAATCCCCAAGACGCGCGCAAGGGATTCGAGCACACTCACTCCATAACGAAACAGGATGGCTGAGATGAATATCGACGCAAAGCTCAAGACTCAGGATCTGCAGAAGCCGCTCGCGCGCTTCTTCGATCTTGCGACTGCAAAAACCGAAAAACTGAACAAAGATTGGAACCCGGAAAAGGGGTCTCCGGTGTTCACTGTACGTGGCAAGTACTCCGCGCGCGGCTGGACGGAATGGACGCAGGGATTCCAGTTCGGAATCCAGATCCTTCTCTTCGACGCTACCGGGAACGAAAACCTGCTCGCGCTCGGCAAGAAAAACGTCGACCGCTACATGGCTCCGCACGTGAGCCACATTGGCGTCCACGACCACGGATTCAACAACGTTTCGACCTACGGAAACCTCCGCCGCCTTGCCCTCGAAGGAAAGAGCGGTGATTCAGACGACGCCGTGAAGTACTACGAAATGGCACTGAAAGTTTCCGGCGCGGTGCAGGCGGCTCGATGGTCCAATATCAGCGACGGAACGGGTTTCATTCACTCGTTCAACGGCCCCCATTCGCTCTTCTCTGATACGATTCGATCGTGCCGTTCGCTAGTTGTGGCGCACAAGCTTGGTCATGCCTTGATGGGGGAGGGCGACAAGCGCTTCTCACTGCTTCAACGGGCAATCGAACACATCCGTAATACCTTCAAGTACAACGTCTACTTCGGCAAAGGGCGCGACACCTGGGACGTCCCCGGTCGCGTGGTTCACGAATCAATATTCAACATGGCCGACGGGCAGTATCGCTGCGCGAGCACGCAGCAGGGCTACTCGCCGTTCTCAACCTGGACGCGCGGGCAGGCGTGGGTCCTCACCGGCGCGGCCGAGGAACTCGAGTTCTTCGAGGCGTTTGGCGGCAAGGACCATCAGGACTTCAAGAAAGAACTCCTAAAGGTCGCCACCACCACTGCGGACTTCTACATCGCGAACACGGCTAAAGATGGCATTCCCTATTGGGATACCGGCGCGCCCGGATTGGCGAACATGCCCGACCATCTGAAGAAGAACTCACAACCGGACAATCCGCACGAACCAGTAGATAGCTCCGCTGCCGCGATCGCGGCGCAGGGTCTTCTCCGCCTCGGCCACTATCTAGGTCCGAAGACGGCAAAGGGTAAGAAGTACTGGCAGGCGGGGCTCGCTGTCGCGCGCACGCTCTTCTCCGATCCGTACCTCTCTGCGGACAAGAAGCACCATGGCCTGATCCTCCACTCGGTTTATCACCGACCCAACAATTGGGACTACATCCCCAAGGGGAAGAAAGTTCCTTTCGGCGAGTCGTCGATGTGGGGCGATTACCACGCGATGGAGCTCGCCCTCTATCTTCACCGAACCATCACCAACGAACCCTATCTGACTTTTTTCAAGTGAGGAACGAACGATGAAAGTACACAATATCGGTATCATCATGAACGGCGTCACCGGACGCATGGGCACGAATCAGCACCTGCTTCGTTCGATTCACGCGATTCGCGAGCAGGGCGGCGTGCGCGTCAGTGATGAAGAGGTCATCATGCCGGACCCGATTCTCGTCGGGCGGAATGAGAACAAGCTCAAGGAGCTCTCCGAGAAAACCGGCGGCCTCCCATATACCACCGATCTCGAAAGCGTACTGAACGACGACAAGTACTCCGTCTATTTCGACGCGCAGACAACGCTGCGCCGCGCCGCTGCGGTGAAGAAGGCCATCGCCGCCGGCAAGCACATCTATTGCGAGAAGCCAACCGCAGAGGATTCGGCCCATGCCATCGAACTTGCCGAGATTGCCGAGAAAGCGGGCGTCAAGAACGGCGCGGTGCAGGACAAGCTCTGGCTCCCGGGTCTGATGAAGCTCAAGTACCTTATCGATACCGGATTCTTTGGTGAAATTCTCTCCGTGCGCGGTGAGTTTGGTTACTGGGTTTTCGAGGGAGAGCACGAGCCGCTGCAGCGTCCGTCCTGGAACTATCGCAAGGCGGATGGCGGTGGCATCATGGTCGACATGCTGTGCCACTGGCGCTACGTCGTCGACAATCTCTTCGGCAATGTGACGTCCGTGAGCTGCCTCGGCGCGACACATGTCAAGACGCGATGGGACGAAAAGGGTGCGCCATACAATGCCGATTCCGACGACGCGGCCTATGCGACGTTTGTTACGGAGAAGGGCATCAT
>JAUIJJ010000333.1 GCA_030431385.1 bacterium
CGCACTCGGGGTCCGGCTCGGTGTAGTTGATCGTGGGCGGCGCGATGTTGTTCTGAATCGCGAGAACAGAAGCGACGCCTTCGACGCCACCGGCAGCACCGAGAAGGTGCCCGACCATAGACTTGTTCGAGCTGATCGCCAACTTGCTTGCGTGGTCACCAAAGATGTGTTTGATCGCCGTGGTCTCCAGCTTATCGTTGAGCGGCGTGCTGGTGCCGTGGGCGTTGATGTGGTCGATGTCTTCAGGCTTGAGACCAGCATCGCGCAGCGCCATTCGCATGGCGCGCTGGGCGCCTTCGCCTTCCGGAGCCGGTGCGGTAATGTGGTGCGCGTCGGCAGTCAGGCCGTAGCCCACGACCTCTGCGTAGATTTTCGCACCGCGAGACTTGGCGTGCTCGTAGTCTTCGAGCATCAGAACGCCCGAGCCTTCGCCCATGACAAAGCCGTCGCGATCCGCGCTGAACGGCCGACTCGCCGTGGCTGGAGAATCGTTCCGCTCGCTGAGCGCCTTCATATTCATGAAGCCGGCAATGCCGAGAGGCGTAATCGCGCCTTCGGTGCCGCCCGCCAACATGATCTTCGCGTAGCCACGATGGATCAGGTTTGCTGCGTCGCCGATGGCATTCGTCCCCGTGGCACAGGCAGTCACCACACAGCTGTTAGGTCCGCGAAGCCCGTATGAGATCGAGATTTGTCCGGGAGCCATGTTCGGGATCAGCTTCGGAATGAGCATCGGAGAGACGCGGTCCGCGCCCTTCTCCAGAAGCACGGTCTGCTGTTGCTCCATCATTCCAAGGCCGCCGATCCCCGAGCCGACGTACACGCCGAACTCGTCGCGATCGACCTTGTCCAGATCAACGCCCGAGTCTTCGATAGCTTCCTTTGCAGCGATCAGGCCGAACTGTACGAACGGCTCGAATCGTCTCGCTTCCTTGCGTTCGAAGTAATTGAGGGGATCGTAATCCTTCACCTCGCAGGCAAAGCGTACTTTGTGCTTCGAGGCGTCGAAGTACGTGATCGGCGCGGCACCAGAAGTGCCCGCCAGCAGATTATCCCAAAAGTCTCCGACCGTTTTCCCGATGGGCGTTAATGCGCCCAGTCCGGTAACGACCACTCGTGTTTTACTCATATTTCATCCGGTTCACAAAAACAAGTATGGTCTCCCAGCCAATGGGGAGACCAGGTGGTGGAATTTGCCAAGGAAGAACCCGGGCACGGGATTACTCCCCCGTGCCGCGTTCCTCGATGTACTTGATCGACTCGCCGACTGTGCGGAGTTTCTCAACGTCCTCGTCGGGAATCTCGATGCCGAACTTCTCTTCGAAGGCCATCACGAGCTCGACGATGTCGAGCGAGTCCGCGCCGAGGTCGTCGATGAATGAAGCTTGCTCTGCAACTTCATCCTCGTTCACACCGAGCTGGGAAACGATGCATTCCTTCACTTTTTCAGCTGTTGTCGCCATTGAATCAAGGCCTCCTGTGGATGGGCGAATCTGACTGGTTATCTGACAATCTCAAAATCTTCGCAGCTCACTGTTGAGAAAAGCTGCTCAAGCGTTAGCTTGTCTTTCCATTAAAGGACGTTCGGATACCCAAACCCGGTGAGACGCGGCAAGCGAAAACAACCGCCACCCTCCAATGACTTTCCCTCAAGCCCTTGATAAAAGTGGATTTGTGTCACGGCGCTTGCCGAGGGACCTCTGCCGCTCGGCACTCATCACAAAGCCCGTCGCCGGGCAGAGGAACCATGTAAACCGTGTGGCACTGCTTGCAAACGCACTTCGGATCGTAGGTCTTATTCATCCGGCCGTTTCGCAACGCGTGGAATTCCTTGAACATCACGGCCGCCGTATCTTTGAGGTTATCCTCACAGGTTTTCGCGATGTGCTTTTGAATCAATTCCGGGTGCTCGCCGATGACCTTCTGGAACTCCGCCAGTGACTCGTTGACCGAACAGAGCATGTCCGAAAGCTCTGTGAAAACGTCCAAGTCCTCACGGCCCATCGTCACCGAACGCTTCTTGCACAGCTCCTCATACTTTGTGAGGGGGCGCTCTTCGCGAACGGGCTTTTCGCTGGCGATCGGGATGGGCGTGTTGTCCGCCGCTGGCTTCGGAGCTGGGGGGGCTGGCGCTTCTTCTCTTGGCTTCGATGCTGCCGCTCCCTCGTCGCTGCCTTCCAGTTCCTCCAGCGCATCGGCCCAGTTTACAGATTCTCCCAGATCGAGTTTGATCTCTGTGGGATATCCGTCGTCGCTATTGTTTTCGCTCATGGCGTCACTCCTCTGCGGCTGCGCTGCCTATGCCGACTCTTCCCGTTGGCGCTCGATCCGGGCGATCTCCCGCTGGAGCATCACCGTCGTTTCCTTCAGGTGGACCTCCCAGAGGCCAAGCACATTTGGGGCGATCAGGTAAGGATGGTCCTTCCGAAACTTAAGGACAACATCTTCGGCGTGGTCAACTTTCTCGACAATCTTCTTCAGCTGAAGAACATCCGCGTCTCCGCTGACTGCTTTCGTCGACGCGGCTTGGTCCTGAGCAGGCTCCTCTGCGGACGGCTGGGGCGCGGGCTTCTTGGCCGCAGGGCGAGCATTTTCGAGTTCATGCAGCGCTTCTTCGAAGGCGTTGCTCGTAAAGAGCCGACCACTGCCAGTGCGTTTCTTATCTTCTGCCGCTTCGTCCATGGGGAACCCTCCAAATCACCTTCTTACGCAAGGTGCAAACCACTTAGATCAACTCCGTGAAGAATCATTGTCAAGGAGTGGATGGCCCAGTCCGAGCAGTCGATCGATGATGATGCCTGCTGCGGCCCGGACTGATAGGTGGTTCCAGTCCGTGGGGCCGTTGATCGGCTCCAGAATCACATCCATGTCGAGCATGACGCTCTCGTGCAGGCCCCAACCTGTGCCGAAAACAAGGCAGAACGGGGTTTCCGGCTCGCTCGCAAAGCGGTCGCGCATCTTGTGGAATGTCGTCCGGTTACCGCCCGGCTTCGCGCTGGTGCCCACGAAGACTGGCTTGCGCCCCTCATCCTTCTCGATCTGGCAGGCAACCTCGCCGAGGTCGTCTACAAGATTCGTGCGCGCAAGGGACTCCTTGCGAGTGGGGTTGTAGCCTGCACCCCACCCCGCCGTCCAGTGGCGCATAACGCGCCGAATAAACCGTTGTTGGGCCTCGTAGGGATGGACGATCCACACGCCCTCGATCCCGTACGTCGTCCCGATTCGCGAAAAGTCATGGAGATCAAGGTTCGTCACCGAGGTGCAGACCACCTGACCATTCTTGTCGGTGATAGGGTAATGGACGAGAGCGACGTGAACTGACATTGGGCGAGGTTATTCCGAGTCTTTCTTCTTGATAAACTTGCTTTCGGTGCCATCGAGCAGGCGCTGGATGTTGGCCCTGTGCTTCCAAATGACAAACACAGAAATCACGCACGTCATGTAGAAAACCGGGCCGAATCCATGGAAGTAGAAAACGAGGACCGGAAGGGAAACCGCCGCCGCAAGCGAACCAACGCTGATGTAGCCGGAAACGGCGACCCCGATGATGAAGCAAACGAGGGCGAGGCAGGCGCTGATCGGCGTAAGGGCCAAGAATATCCCCAGGCCAGACGCCACGCCCTTACCACCCTTGAACCCGAGAAACACGTTGAACAGATTACCGGCAAGCACTGCAATGGCAGCCATCACAGGAAGATGCGGAATCGCTCCGTGGCCGAACTTGGCCGCGAGCAGCACCGCGCCAGCGGCCTTCCCGACATCAACGAGGAATGTCCCCAGCCCATACTTCCAGCCGAGAACTCGCCATACGTTGGTCGCTCCGATATTCTTCGAGCCGTGCTCGCGGACGTCTTTGCCAGCCAAGTACTTTCCGACCAAAAGACCTGTCGGAAAGGCACCGGCGAAGTAGGCGATGATCAGTAGTAAGACATCAATTCCAAGGTCCACTACTCGTCGTCCTCGAAAGTATACTCATCATCATCGCCGATGATGTACTCTTCGACGATCTCGCCTTCGTTGTCATAGACGTTCGCGTAGGCATCACCCTCAAGGAAATCTGGCTCGTCCTCTAACGGACGCCCGACCTGGCCCCGCTGACGATTGACGCGCTCCTCCGCCGACTCCTTCGACTTTCTGCGGAACTGAAGGACAAGAGGCGTTCCTTCCAATTCCAGTCCACGGCGGAACTGATTGGAGAGATAGCGGCGATAGCTGAAGTGGACGAGGTCTGGTCGATTGCAGAACAACGCCAGCGTCGGAGGGCTGCTGCGCACCTGCGTGACGTAGTTGATCTTAACCGCATTGCCTTTCCGCACGGGAACGCTTTGGTGAACCATCGCGCCCTTCAGAATCCGGTTCAGCTTGGCGGTCTGGAACTCCAGCTTAAACGATTCGGCGCAGCGGTGAATCAGCTCCCAAATGCGGTGCGTTCGCTGGCCGGTGACGGCGCTGATCGTCAAAATGGGCGCCCAACTCATGAATCGGAACTCGTGGCGTACATTGCGAATCAGTTCGCCGTAGGCCTCTTCCTTGTCCTCGATAAGGTCCCACTTGTTCAGGACGA
>JAUIJJ010000008.1 GCA_030431385.1 bacterium
TACGGTGATGCCAACGAGGAGTCCATAAAGCCCCCAAAGCATCGACGGTCCCCAGATCTCCCAGGTGGCGTCGCGGAGAAAGTAGCCCTTCAGTTGCAGGATCGGCCCGGGGGTAATGACGAGTGGCGATTCCAATCCGTCTTTCGCCCGGTAGACTTCGAAGGCGAGCCAGTTAGTTAGATACCCGATTGCAACGCCGCCGACTGCAAGCAGCAGCGCCATCAAGTAACGGTTGGACTTTTTGCCGACGTCTTCCAGTTCCATTTTCTCAAGCCCATTGGATTCGCGAGGAGCATCCGTTGGTGGCGACCCGGTCGTCAACAGGGCGTGGAAGGCCCCATCGACATTCGCCTTGTCTAATTTTTGGCTGTGGGGCGTATTGGGGATGGAGACTTGAGCCTTATGGGAAGCGGCGCCCACGCCATCCATCGACTTGATCACTTTCTCGCGCACCTTGCGGAGTGTGATCCCGAATTGCTCTCGCTGCTTCCCACTGAGGAGCAACCTCGCGGCGTGAGCATCGACGAGTGGGTGATGTCGCTTCAGCAGCACCGGCTCATGGAGATTTGCGCGAGCTGGGTGTTGGAGTCGCTGCGTCGTTTGAAGACCCATTCGCCACTGAGCAACTACCTGTTGCGAGGGTGTATTCATCTCGCCGGCGAGTTCGACCTCGCCGATGCCGCTGCCATCGCGCTCGGTGATGTCCCCGACCCCGATGACCCCCGTCGCGACGAGATTCGCGAGGGCCTGATGCGCGCGGTCCGCTCCGGATTGCTCATTCACCTTCCCGCCCATGAACGCTACTGTGTGCCGTTTCCGGTCAGGTTGAGTTTCGAGGGAATCGACTTTCTTTCGCCGCTTGAGAAGGAACGCATTCGCCTGCGAATCGTTCACAACTTCGGAAAGCTCATTGCCGAGACCGAAGGGGCCGATGAATTCGGCTCCCCGCGTCACTGGCGATTCTTCAATTTGCTCAAGGCGTGGGAGCTCGCGGTGAACTTGATGGAGGAACGACTTGGGGTGGAGAGCGAAGAGTGGCTCGCTCACGCGGGGCGCTTCGAGGGCGTCGCCGAGGAGTTGGTACTCCCGCTGATGGCTTTCGCCCAGGTCTTGGGGCGCTCGATTATTCACCGCCAATCGGAAGGTGGTGCGCGGCTGCTCGCGGCGTCTGCGGCGGCGGCCAGGACGATTGAGAACCACGAGCAGGAAGCAGACATTCTCGGGCTGCTTGGTCAGTTCTACCTCCGCCGTCATGCGTGGCCTTCGGCCATAGAGATCTTTCGGATCGTCGAGGAACGCCGGCGAGCAGTCGATGATATGGCTGGCTCGATCGTCGCCATCAGCGCCATCGCGATTGCCTGCCGCGACATGGGAAATCGGGAGATGGCCGTGGGCGAGTTCATGCGCGCGTGCCGGGAAGCGATGGAAGTTGAGCTCCCCGAATCGGCCATGGACACGGCGAATTGCACCGCGCGGCTGTTGATTGAACTCGAGCGCCCGCTGGAAGCGGTTCAGCTTCTGGAGAGTATCGTCGAGCTTGTCGGGAACGACCGGTTCCGTTTCGCGGCAGTCTCTGAACTTTACGTCTTGATGGGGGCTGGCTCCCGGCACATCGGCGCACTGCCTACGGCCAGGGAACACCTCTTCATGGCGCTGAATCTCGCACGGCGATTCGTACACCTCCCCGCCGAGGCGGAGGCCGCGCTGGAAACCGGCTGGCTGGAAATGAGCGAGCAACGGCACGAGGACGCACGGCGCTGGTTCGGTCGCGCAGTTCAGCTGTACCGGGACCTGAGCGATCGCGCAGGACGTTCGAAAGCGATGCTCGCCCAGGCGGAACTGTTACGGCGGGAAGGTAGCCGCGTGCGGGCCGAGGAACTGCTCTCTCAGGCATCGGAACTGGCGCGGTCAGCCGGGCAATGGGGTTTGCAGGCGGAGGTTCTTCGTCGACGCGGCGAGTTGGAACTGGAGCGGGGAAACATGCCCGACGCCATCACGCGCTACGCGGCAGAGATGAAAGCGCTCAGGCGGACCCGCGAGGCCGAACAGATTGTCGACTGTCACGTGCGGATCGGGATGCTCTACCTGCGGCAGGAGATGCTACTCGCCGCTGGCACGGAGGTGCTTCGTGCCCAAGGCATCGCTCGTGCCTACCTCCGCGGCGAGGAACCGACGGCGTTGTCACGAGCCTTCGCCAAAGTTCACCGGCTCCTTTCTCCGGAGCAGTTTGACTTTCTCGCCGACGAGGTGACTGAAGAATTGGAGGCCGGTCACATCGGCCCGGTTAGAGTCAAATCGCCCCGCTAGATTTGAATCAATGAGGTTCCTATGAAACGATCACTTTTTGCAATCGCTACGCTGGCAGGATTTGCAACGCTTGCGCCCTTGGCGCCGGCCCAGCGTCCGCCGTTTTCCGATCCTGAAGTGCGGAAGGCGAGCGTGCTTGATGCTCAGCAACGAAGCGAGCGCGATCAGGCTGCGGCGCTCGAGATTGCCAGGCGAAGCGGGCTGCGCGTCGTCGGCGAGACTCGCGATGGCAACCGGTACTTTCTGGATGGGCTGACCGAAAATGGCACGCCACGATTTCGCGCGCTCCTCAGCACGAAGGCTGCAATCGGCAGCGGTGCGGATGTGCTTCAGCAACCGCCGTACGGCGTCGTCGGCGATGGGCTGATCGTTGGCGTTTGGGATGGTGGCGGCGTGATGGATACGCATGTCGAATACAACCAAACCGGCCCCTCGCGAATCTTCAATTCAGACGGCGCACCGATTGATCACCATGCAACAGCGGTGACGGGATTGATTCTCGCAGGCGGGGTTGATGTGGATTCTCTCGGCGCAGCGCCAGAGGCGTTGGCAGAATGCTACGACCTGTTCAATGACATGGCAGAGCTGACTCCGCGCGTGAGTATCGGCCCGGAAGATAGCGGCAATATCCTCATTTCCAATCACGCCTATGGTGACCTTCACGGGTGGCAGGCATTTGGTGGTTCGGGGCCGCTCGGCGCGGGCGATTACTACTTCGGCCCAAACTGGAATGCGGCAGGCACTGGCCCACGCGAGGACCTTAACTTTGGCCGGTACGGTGAGGCAGCGAGCGAGCTGGATACTCTCCTGCACAACGCGCCCTACTACATTTTTGTGAAGTCGTGCGGCAATGATCGCAATCAGGTCTATAACGGGCCGACCGACGGCACGGGAACATTTTACTACTGGGACGGAAATACTTTTTCAGCCGAAACGTGGGAGTTAGCGACCGCGCCCTTTGACGACGATTGGGATAACGGCGGGTTCGACACGATGATCGACAACGCCAACGCGAAGAACGTGATCGCCGTTGGCGCGATTGACGATCCCACGAGCGGCGGCTTGCGCGATCCCGACGTGGCGAGCATGGCGGTCTTTAGTAGCTGGGGCCCTACCGACGACGGACGCGTGAAGCCCGACTTCGTGAGCCGAGGCGTCAATACGCGCGTGCCTGTCGCCAACGGCAACTACACAAACACCGCCAGCGGCACGTCGTTCTCTGCACCAAACGTGAGCGGCACGGCGCTGCTCTATCTGGAGTTGCTCGAACAGGAGATCGGCACGCGTCTGCGGGGAAGCACGGTGAAAGGTTTGCTCGCGCATACGGCGAGCGATCTTGGTCGTCCCGGCCCGGACTACGAGTACGGATGGGGACTCCCCGATGGGGAGAAGACCGGGGAACTCGTCGCCGCCCACGTCGCAGCGCCCGGAGCCTTTCACATTGTTGAGGGGCTGCTTTCCGACGCGAACGCGAGTGACAGCTACGTTGTTTCTTGGGACGGGACGGAAGATTTAGTAGCGACGATTTGCTGGTACGATCCACCTGCTGCACCCCTTCCGTTTGTGCTCGATGATCTGACACCGGCGCTCGTCAACGATCTCGACCTTCGCATCAATGGACCGGCTCGGGCGACTTACGAGCCGTGGAAGCTGGACCCACTGAATCCTCTCAACAACGCGACTAACGGCGACAATCTGGTAGACACCATTGAGCAAATCATTGTGCCGGCTGGGACATCGTCGGGCACGTTCGACATCAGCGTCTCGCACAAAGGGACGCTCGATGGCGGGCACCAATGGTACTCGCTCTTCATCAGCGGACAGAGCGCGCAAGCCGCCGCTGCGCCGTCGCTGTCGGCAGCGGACCCTGCCGCTGCATCCTATGATCAGGTGATCGAAATCGACGCGACGGGCGGTGGCTTCCAGCCCGGCGCGCAACTTCTTCTCCGCCGCACTGGTTTCTCTGACATCGAGGCGACGAGTGAATTCAGTTCGCCGGAACAACTATTCGCGACGATCGACCTCACTGGCGCGGAAGCGGGCCTCTGGGATGTCGTCGCGGAGTTACCCGATGGGCAGGAAGCGACGTTGGTCGAAGGCTTCACGGTGCTCAGCGCCGCACCGCAAGTGAGCGGGCCGACGAGTCTCCTCATTCGTGAAGGCGAGACACTCGCGGTCGACTTCGGCGCAAGCGATCCCGACATGGCCGACGGTGTGACACTCGTCGGGAGCAGCCTTGCTTCGTGGGCGAGCTTCGCTCCGCCAGCCGCAGGCAACCCGACGACCGGGACGCTGACGCTGACTCCCGACTACAACATCGCGCCGACTACCGAGACCATGACCCTGACCGCGACCGACAATGCGACCTTCCCGTCGGCGGTCGATTTCGATCTGGAAGTCGTGGTGCTCAACACGCCGATTGTCGACGCCGTGATTCCGACTAGCGCTACCGAGCTGGAGGTCACGTTCGATTCGTCGATGAGCGAAAGCGGCCCTGGCAGCGTGCTCGACGCGGGGGCGTACTCGATTGAAACGACGACGCGAGCCACGCTTACGGTGAGCGCGGTGAGCCATGTCAGCGGCGACACGTACTCGCTGACGACCGATTCGCAGACAGTTAATGAATCGTACACTCTCACGATCACGGGTGTGACGGACGCCAACGGAAACGCCATCGCGAGCGAAGCGGGGTTCGGATCAGTAGCGTTCTTCGGCTTCGACCCGAGCGGAGTTTCCGACTGGTTTGTCGTCGAGTAATGAAGCGACTCGAAGGAAGCTCCAACGCATGAAGCACACTGTTGAAATCGTGGAGCTGGCGCTGCGCTACCCCTTTGGGATTTCTCGGGGGACCGTGAGCGTGATGCCGACGGTCCTGCTCGATCTGGATGGTCGCGGCAGAGGCGAGGCGGCGCCGGTGAGGTACCTCGGCCAGACCGCGCCCGACGCGGCGCGGCTGCTGGAGGAACTCGCCAGCGGTGTTACAGAAGCGAACCTCGACGACATCGAGGGCCACGAAAAGCGCGCCCGCGAGGTGGCGCCGGATCACTCCGCCGCGCGTTGTGGGTTTGATGTGGCGTTGTGGAATGCGCGGGCGCGGGCGCAGGGGAAGCCGCTCCACGAAGTTCTCGGCGCGCCGCCTCCTGCGGGGAAGACTTCGTACACCATCGCCCTCGCAGAGACGCCGGAGTCGATGGCAGACCGCGCGCGGGAAGCCGCTCACTTGCCCTTTCTCAAGGTGAAGCTGGGCCGTGGGTCGGAGTTCGATTTGGCCGCGATCGAGGCTGTCCGCGCCGCCGCTCCCGGGGTCGAGTTGCGCGTCGATGCGAACGGCGGTTGGAGTCTCGCCGACGCCCGGGCGATGGTGTCGGAGCTGGCAAAGCTCGGCGTAACGCTCGTTGAGCAGCCGCTCTCCGTTGGATCGATTGAGGAAACTGGGGAGCTGCGCGCCGAGTCCGCACTTCCGATTTTTATCGACGAGGACGTGCAAGACATGGGCTCGCTGCAGCCGCTTCGCGGAAAGGTTGATGGCATCAACATCAAGCTCTCAAAGTGCGGTGGCCTCAGCGAGGCATTGCGCATGATCGCGTTTGCGCGAAACGAAGGCTGGAAGATTTTTCTCGGCTGTATGGTCGAGTCTCGCGTGGGACTTGCCGCCGCCGCGTCGCTCGCCGGGGCTGTCGATTACATCGACCTCGACGGTCATATGCTGACGACCAACGACCCAACCCCGCCCGGTAGCGCGAAAGTCCTTTCGCCTGATCTGCCGCTCTGACTGACTGGCGGTCCAACCTAACCGAAAGACACGCCCATGGCACCGAATATCACCCCCGCGATTGTCGACTATGCCGTCGAGCAAACGGTCAATCTCTGTCGCGTACCCAGCCCCACCGGATTCACGAAGAAGGCAGAAGGATACCTCATGGCCGAGGCGCGGCGACTGAATCTAAGCGCTACGCAGACTCGCAAGGGTTCGGTGCTTATCAACCTCGGCGGCGAGGGGCGCGGTTTAGTGCTCGCTGCCCACATTGATACGCTCGGCGCGATGGTCCGTTCGATCAAGAAAGACGGGCGTCTGCGGCTGACGCTGCTCGGCGGTTTTCCCTACAACAATATCGAGCAGGAAAACGTGATCATCCACACACGCGGCGGACGGGAGATTTCCGGAACGGTTCAACTCACAAAGGCCAGCGTCCACGTCTTTTCCGACGCGGTCGGCAAGACCGAGCGCACCGATGAAACCGTGGAAGTAGTGATCGACGAAAAGGTGGAAAACGCCGACGACGTGAGGGCGCTTGGCATTCGTGCGGGGGACCACGTCTCGCTCGACGCGCGCACGGTTGTCACGTCGAGCGGTTACATCAAAAGCCGGCACCTCGACGACAAAGCAAGCGCGGCGGTGCAGCTCGCGCTCGCGAAACTCGTGAAGGACGGCGAGGTGAAACTGAGCCGAAAAGTGTGGCTGCTGTTCACGACCTATGAGGAAGTCGGACACGGCGGCTCGGCAGGCATTCCCGACGATGTCGAGGAAATGATCTCCGTCGATATGGGAGCCGTTGGCGACGATCTGGAAACCGATGAATGTAAAGTTTCGATCTGTGCAAAGGACAGCGGCGGCCCCTACGATTACGACGTCACAACGGCGCTGATCGACGTCGCGGAGCAGCTGCGACTCAACTACGCGGTGGACATTTACCCGCGCTACGGATCGGACGTGGAAGCGACGCTGCGAGCCGGCCACGACATCCTCCACGGCCTCATCGGCCCCGGAGTCGCCGCCAGCCACGGCTACGAACGCACCCACCGCGAAGGCCTGGAAAACACGCTGAAATTGCTGGCGTCGTATGTTGAGCGGTAGGTTGATTTCGGGTGGACATCATGCGAAACAATTGACGTTCGAGTGCGAGCGTGCGATTGTCGCTGGACTTGCCCCGATCAGAGAAGGAACCCGTGATGCCTAGATTGAATCAGAGCACAACGTTCAAGGGCTTGATTTGGTCTGCGATTCTTATACTCGTGGTGTTTCATCAACCTGCGAGAGCTGTAAGCCCTGTGCACTGGAAAATCCAGGTCGAACGAATGTTGGAAACTCATGTTGAGGAGTTAGTGCGCGAACTTGAAGCAGATAGTGGCGGGAAGGATAAATGGAGACGTGCATTGGATGCGAGGTATCGTGTCCTTGTTGATGTGATACCGATCAATTACGGAGATCAATATCCCGAGTTAGTCGTGAGTTCCTTCCGGAATCTTGTTCAGGCGGACAAGGTACTTCCTAGCTTGCTGGGTAGTCCGGCGAAGGTTTCCGAGTTTACATCGCGGGAACTCGGTTCCATAGAAAAAAGCTTAAAGTATCTGAGCGATCACGACATTGGAACTGATGAGTTTGAAGCAGCGCGCATCTGGGCGGAGAATAAGATCAACGCGCTGACTCGCGATATCGTTTACGAGCTCTCGAAGAAAGAAGGGCTCTATGTGTTCGGCGACAAGGTTCGCCCGGCCGTCGATTTTGCGGCTTCGGCTGGTGCAACCAGCGAAGACTTAGCCGACCGAATCTTCGACACGGCTGCATGCATGGTGATCTTGGCGGAGTTGAAAGAGGCCCGTGACGGAGTTCTGTCCAGACACGTCGGTGGCATGACAGACATCACAATAGCGGGTAACTATCACAGAGCAATGAACGAGCGGGATGACTCCGCAAGTGAGAAACGAGTCGCGGAGTACATGGAGGCTTGTTTCGGCGGCGAGGAGTTGATTATCTCCGATTCAAGAACACCGAGTAGCTTCTTCGCGACCCGGCTATCGTCGATGATGGGGTTAGCGGAGGGAGCCGAGGATGTTAAGCTCCCCCGCCGGAAGATGCGGATACCCTCGGGGAGCGATGATCGGTTCGTTAGAATCGAAGATCCCTCAATCATTTCTGAGCTTGCAGCCTACATGCTGCCCGAATTGATGGTAGAGTCACAGTAATCAGGCCAATAGAAACGACACTACGGATATGCACACACTTATAGTACTCCTACTAACTGTATTGACGACCTTGGGGCCTGCCTGCGCCTGGAGTGCAGAGGTCCCAGAATTTGAGTCAGCCGAGGAGGTGCTGGAATTCGTCCATGCTACGGCAAAAGAGTACGGATTGTCCCAAGAGGTTGAGTCTGCACTCGCGGAGTTTCATGCAAAGGTGCTCGCTGAATCCGAGTTTCTGATGGAGACCTCCGAAGGAAGAGTGTGGGTGTTCGAGAGCATACGGCGAGGGCTCGAGATCGGTCTCGGCAACATTGATCGCTTCGACGCCGATTACTTCCAACAGTTTCTGGCACAGGCATCAGAAAGCCTTCGTATCATTCGAGAACTGGACTTGGACCGTGAAGATAGCCTGGAGGTCATCGAAGAGTTCGATGCCGCGACGGAGGATTTTTTTCGACTGACAATCGAGGAGATCGCCGCAGCCGACGTGATCATGATTCATAAGGAGCATTTCGCTCCCGAATGGCTGCGAGAAGCGCTCGAACTGATTCCTGAGGGGAATGCGCCAGCAAGGCAAGCTCTCCTGGCGGGTTTTTTGTTTAACTCCTTGAGGGAATCCGCTGAACAGCACTATGAAGACGTGGCACAAATGACCGGTGTAGTCTATCGGTTTGGCGAATTCTATGAGGGCTACAACAGAATGGGTCCGAATCGGCTAGATGCCGCAAAGGAAGGTATCGAGCAGTTAAGCGGCGAAACCTTGATCTTCTTTCACCCGATTGAGATGATTAGGATGTTTAACGCACCGACGAATATTTTTTTCGGGATCATCGAACAGCCATACGCCCCGACTGAAGAAAAGCATAGAAATGCGAAACCCGAGGAGTATTTCATGCTGGATAACCCGCAGTGGCTCCTCAATACCTCACTTCGAATGGAGGAGAGATTATGATTAAGGAACGCAATTCGATCAAAGTGGGTCCGACGTTAGGCCCTTGGGGAAGGAGATTTCGCTGTGATACCAGTTATATCTATACAGCATGCCTTCTCATCCTCTTTCCAGCATTACTGTGTGCGAGTGGTCAATCCGGGTGGAGGATTGAAATCGAGAACGCCACAGCCCAGCACATCGAGAGAGTATTGTTGGGTCTCCCGGAGGAACAGCCGCTGAAAGAGTGGGAAGAGGCACTGGAGGCACGCTACGCCGCCTTGCTGGCAGTGATTCCAGATGGATATGGAAGCGAAAACTCTGAGTACATATTGGGTGCGTTCAAAGTTTTTTTGCGGCGGAGGCAAATCCAGTAGCGTGGAAACATACCCCCGAAAGACTCCGCTCGAGGACTGGCAAAGATATCGAAATAGCAAAGACAAGTTTGCAATATCTGGTGCAGGAGGACATCGGAGCCAATGAGATCCGAGAAATGCAGAACGAAATCGATCGCATTTCGGCAGTATTCACTAGAGAAATCGTGGCACGGATGGCTGAAGTGGATCGAGTTTTCATTCGCTCTGCATTTGTAGCACCTTCTATCGAATTCGCGGATGCGATGTCGAGAACTGGAGGAGGATTTGCCGCAGAAATCGATTCTAAAATGACCGAGGCATACCTTTCTGTCTCCTCGTCGACTCAGTTGATACAGGCGTTGAAAACCGCACGACAACAAGCAGCCCACTCACATGCCCGAGTGTTTGGAAACCCATTTAACGCGGGTCAGGTCTTTAAGAGTTATCGGGAAAGAGATGAACGCGAAGTAGAGGAACGAATATCTTCCTACATGGACAATGAGTTTGGAAGGGGTTTTCTGGTAGTAGAGAGACCCGCAACCTTCTTCTTGGGTCACCTTTCGTCTCTTCTAGATATATCGGAGGGATATATTCCAGAAACCATTCAACATGACTCTACCCAGCCAGAAGCGGACAGCGAAAGTTTCATGGTAGTCGAAGACCCTTCGATTATCTTCGCGTTGGGGGATTATATGATGCCGGAATTGATGCTAGATTCTCGGTGAGCTTGGGTCGTTTACGCTAGGGTAGCTGCATGGCGCTATTCACTCTTGGCGATCTCGTTCTCCACGAATCGCGTGTCGGTTTTGGTGGACCCACCGTTTCGGTAGTGGAGTGTGTTACCAATGCTACCGGACAGGTCCCCGCTCGATGCCTCTTCGCCAGATACAAGTTCGTCTCCCTGAGTCGGAAACCAGTCAGCTCGATGAGTTGCTGGAGGAGCATCAGGTGTGCTCGTTCTGGCAGGGGGAGAACGGTGCTCAAGATACGGTCATGACTCTTTTGGTCGTGGATGCGTTCGAAACGGATCAGTTGGTTCAGGACCTGATCGACCGGTTCGAAAACAATGAGGAATTCCGCCTCGCGATTTCCGAGGTGAGCGCGTTTCACCCGAAGGAAGACAAAGAGGAAGAGAAGGATCAAAGCGACGATTCTGGCGACTTGCCGGCGGAGAAAGAGCTCACGCCCAGAGCGGCGATACGCCTCACGATCGAGGAGCTTGAAGAGCGGCTGAGTTCGGAGGCGCAGGTCTCCCAAACCTACATCATCACAGTCCTGATTTCTGCGTTGGTTGCGGGGTTGGGTCTCTTGCATGAAGACACGGCGGTCATTATCGGCGCCATGGTGATCGCGCCGCTCCTCGGGCCGAACATGTCGCTGGCTTTGGGCACGACCCTGGGGAACTTCAAACTCATTTTGCGCTCGCTCTACACGAACGTGATCGGCCTCGGGTGCGCGTTTCTTTTCGCGGTGGGCTTCGGTTTTCTGATCACAACGGACCCGGAAAACAGCGAGATTTTGAGTCGGACGGTTGTGGACTATTCGGCGATTTTGCTGGCGCTGGCCTCCGGGGCGGCGGGTGCGATCGCCGTCACGACGGGAGTCTCGGCCGCGCTGGTGGGCGTTATGGTCGCCGTCGCGCTGATGCCGCCATTGGTGACGTCAGGGCTGTTGTTGGGTGAGGGCGAATGGCAACTCGCCGCGAAGGCGGGGCTCCTCACGGCGATCAATCTCATCTCGGTCAACCTCGCGGCGGTGACGGTATTCATCTGCAAAGGGATCAAACCGAGAAACTACTGGGACGAGGACAAGGCATCGACCACGACGCGGGCGGCGTTCGCGCTTTGGGGCATTTTGCTCGCGGTGCTCGCGGGGTTGATCTGGTTCACCAACAAGTAAAGCCTTCCGTGCGAACTCCGCCGGGCCTACTCCCCCGCTTCATTGTTCAGGGTTTCGAGTTCTTCCTGGAGCGCGAGCCAGTTGGTTTCGACGTCTTCCTTTTCCGACCGCACACTGTCGAGTTTCTTGGTAAGCTTGCCGAGTTTGTCGAAGTCGCTGGCGACTTCCGGCTTGGCGATTTCGTTCTCGATGGCGGCGACGGTTTCTTCCAATTCGTAGAGGCGTTCTTCGTGTTCGCTGACTTCGCGCTCGAGTTTGCGCAGTCGATTCTTATTCTTTTTCTCACGCTCTTGACGAGCACGGCGTTCCTGACTGGTCTCCTTGTGTGCAGGAGCGGGTGCTGGTGTGCTGGCGGTTTTCGTCGCCGTTGGCGCAGGCCCGGTGCCGCCCTCGCGTAGCTCCTTCATCCGGAGGTAATCCTCATAGTTGCCCTGATAGCTGGTGAGCTTTCCGTCGCTTACCTCCACGACTCGATTCACGACGTTGTCGAGGAAGTACCTATCATGGGAAACGAGGATAATCGCTCCGTCGAACTGGCGGAGGGCGGATTCAAGGGTCAGGCGTGAGCCGAGGTCCAGGTGGTTGGTCGGTTCGTCGAGGAGGAGGAGATTACTGTTGCCGCAAAGCATCTTTGCGAGGCGCAGCCGGGTCTTCTCTCCCCCGGAGAGAACGCTGATCTTCTTTTCGACGTCCTCGCCGCTGAAGAGGAACGCCCCCAAGATCGTGCGGGCGCGGTTGCTGACCGCGAGGGGTGCAGAGGATTGGAACTCCCCGAGCACATCGTTGCTCGGGTGCAGCCCTTCCTGATCGTACTGGGCGAAGTAACTCATGTCGACGTTAGCACCTAGCTCAACCGAGCCATCGTGCTTCGTATCACGACCGGCGAGGATACGCATGAGCGTTGTCTTGCCCGCTCCATTGACGCCGACGAGGGCAATTTTCTCTCCGCGATAAACGATGAGATCGTTCCCATCGAGAACGTTGAGATCCCCGAAGGACTTCCGAATGTTGTGGGCGTTGAGGACTTCCTTCGCGCAGCGGGGAGCGGGCGGGAAGGTGAAGTGAATCGTGCCCTGATCTTCCAAAGGCGCCTCGACCATCTCCATCTTTTCGAGTTGTTTCACGCGCGACTGGACTAGCGTGGCCTTGGAGGCTTGATAGCGGAAGCGGTCGATGAATTTCTGAACGTGGGCGATCTGCGCTTGCTGGTTTTCGTAGGTACGGCGGGCCATCTCGCGGCGCTCTTCGCGCTTCACGAGCGAGTCGCTGTAGTTGCCTCGATAGACGTGAACGTTGCCGCGCTCGAGCTCGATGACCTTATTCACCAGCTTGTCCATGAAGGCGCGTTCGTGGCTGACGAGCAACACGGAGCCATCGTGGAGGCGAATCCACTCGCCGAGCCAATCGATGGTTTCGATGTCGAGGTGGTTGGTCGGTTCGTCGAGGAGGAGGACTTCGGGGTTTTGGAGAAGGATGCGTGCGAGGGCGATGCGCATCTGCCATCCGCCGGAAAAGGCCGTGCAGGGCTTTTCGAATTCCTCGGGTTTGAAACCGAGGCCGCTGAGAATCTTCCCGATGTTTGAGTCCATCGAGTACAAGTCGCGGCGCTGGGTTTCGTGGAGGAGGTATTCGTAGCGGTCGCCGATTTCCTCGAATTCGGGCGAATCGTGAGGAACTTCTGCCATGCGGCCTTCGAGGTCGCGCATTTCGCTTTCGTGGGCGAGCACATCTGCGAAAACTTGACGACACTCGCCGAGCAGGGTGCGGCTTGAATCGAGCTCGAGTTGCTGGGGAAGGTATCCGATCTCCGTGTTGCGGGGGATGGAGACGGCGCCTGTCTCGGGGTTCGCGACCCCGGCGACGATCTTCAGCAAGGTGGATTTTCCGGCACCGTTGGCGCCAATGATGGCCGCGCGCTCGCCATCCTCCACCTTGAAAGATGCATTCTTGAGGACGTCTCGTTCCCCGAATCGTAGACTGACACTTTGAACATCGAACATGAGTTTGGGTGATTGCCTTCCCGGGTATTGCAACGGCGCGTAGTCGTAGAGCCTGGGGCGGTTGCGAAACAAGGGGCAATTTGGGGTCGGTTCGACTATCCGCTTGCCGACGCTCCAGAGCCGGGGTTGGATCGTGCTGCTTTTCCAGCACAAAAACCCATTCGACTTTCTGGAGGTTCACCATGCCCATTGGACAGGGTCTGTTAAACGAATTTGAGAACGAGTCCGCTCTAACGCGGCGTTGTCTCGAACGCATTCCCGAAGATAAGTTTGATTACAAGCCTCACGAAAAAAACCTAACCATGGTCGCTCTGGCATCCCATATCGTCGACATGCCTGAATGGGGCACCCAAACGCTGGATACTCCCGAAATGGATATTGATCCAGAGACCTACAAGCCATGGATCGCGGAGAGTACGGCAGACCTCTTGGCGAAGTGGGACGAGCACGCTGATGGTCTCAAGAAGCGGCTCGCCAGATCTACAGATGAGGAGATGATGGTTCCGTGGGCATTGAAAATGGGTGGCCAGGAGGTCTTCCGTCTGCCGCGAGTCGCCGTGCTTCGCAGCATGATTTTCAACCACATGATCCACCACCGCGCTCAACTGACGCTTTACTTCCGATTGCTCGATCTCTCTGTGCCGGCGATCTACGGGCCGTCTGCGGATGAGCAGCCGGTGAAGTAGACCCACGAACTGACTGCACCAATGCGCGGGGTTCCTTCGGGAATCCCGCGTTTTTCTTTGGTGAAATCCTTACTCTAAACCGAGCCGACGTTTTACCTGATGGAACTCCTCCGTGTCAGTTTCCATGGGGACGGTGAGGTCGTACAATTCCACCTGCTTGTGAATGTTCTCGATTCGTTCTAGCGTGGCCGGGTGGGTCGAGGCGATGCTGCTGAGGACTCCGGCTCCGGCCATCCCGTTTTCTTCCTGCCAGGCGTGGAGCTTTTCGAAGAACCGCGCGGCCTCGCGGGGATCGTAGCCCGCACCATAGAGGGCCTCGACGCCGTACTTGTCGGCCTCGCGTTCGTCGTCGCGGCCGAATTTGCGCATGGCGAGGACGCCACCGGAGGAGTTGATAATGTTCACTGCGGCCCCGACGGTTGGGTCTGCGAGGGAGGCGATGAAGGACACGGCCTCAACACCGAGGTTTCGCTGCATCGACCGAATGCCGTGGCGACGGGTGACGTGATTGATCTCGTGGCCGATCACGGAAGCGACCTGCGCCTCGTTGTCGGCTAGTCGTAAGAGCCCAGTCTGCACATAACAAAATCCGCCAGGAATGGCGAATGCGTTTACCACATCATCTTTCACGAGTCTGAAGATGAAGACCTGTTTTGTTTCCGGTGAGTTAGCGACGAGGCTCTGCCCAACGCGGTCGAGCCATGCCTGCGCGACAGGGTCGTCGATGATGACGACTTCCTTCGCGATTTGCGACGCGTAGTCGGTCCCAAGTCGCGTCTCGGCAGAGGGTGGGATCGTCAGGTAGGTCAGGCTGGTTTCAGCGGAACGGATCGCGCCACAGCCGCTGAGGATCAGCAGCGCAAGAGAGAGCAGCAGGTAAGAACGAATTCGCATGGGCGTCAGTGAACCTCACCACTAACGTCTACCTCAAGACGACTCCAGGCGCAACTGGGAAGGGGTTTCAACGAACGGGGCGGTAGCGAATCTGTGCCGCTCAGTTGGATAGGTCCGGAGCGCCTTCGATTGTTTGCTCCTTGCTCCAGAAGATGATCTCGGCGAGGCGGGCGACGTTTCCCGGAGGGAGGAAATTCGGCTGGGTGATTTCGAAGCTAAGCTCCTGAAGGACTGGCTCGCCATCGAGGAAAACGCGCTCTCGGCCGACTGGTGAATCGTGGCTGACTTCCGTCAGTGTCTGCCAGCGAGTGCTGCCCGGTGACCGGCCAAGGAGCCGCCAGCCTTTCACGTTGAAGTCTGGCGAGAAGCCGAGCGCGTCGGCGTGGACGAGTTCGATAGCGGTGACGGGCATGGTCCTCGGTAGCAGGATCTGGATGGCATTGGTGGCCTGTGTGTCGCCGGAAAAGAGGGAGCTGCTTTCCAAAATCGGGGCGGCCCAAAACCCGGACAATGCCGGTTCGCGGTGCAGGCGGCCATCGTTGGCGGAGCTGGCGCTGTTGTGGGGAAACTCGCGGCGCGTACCGGCGACGATAAGCCCCTCGATTCGATGAAGGCCTTCGGCGCGGATTGGGTCGCGCAGTGCGGGTTGGTACGGAAGAATCAGGAGCGCCGAACGCACGGTGTTCACTCCGGTCATCGACCGGAGTCGGCGGTCAGTAGCGTCGGCCAGGAGCATCGAATGAGCGCCGGGAACCTCCATCGACTCGGTGAAGCCTTCGTCGGCAAAGAAGTCGGCGATGCGCTCGATGCCAGCGCCAAAGCGCCTTCCCGATTGTTCCAGCGCGGAGAGGTAGATGAAACGCCGGCCGGAGGGATCAAGCCCGATGGCGTTGACGGCGTCCGATGCGGGGTCGACGCCGGGGGCGATCCGGCCATCGGTTGTGATTCGCCTGCCGACGGGAAGAATAGCCTGCGCGAGGCGAAGGCGCTGGGGAACCGAGAGGTCAACGCGCACCTCTGCGCCCTCGACCAGTTCTGAAAGGATCGACGGTGGAGTCAGCATCGGCAGGAACAACACGGCTTCCGGAGGGCGCAGGTCCAGCTCGCTCATCGTCGTCAGGCGAACGATTTCGAGAGGGGCGCGGTCGGTGCCGCCGAAGATCGCAGGTGGGCTTGTTCTGTTTGGCGAGCGGAGAACAACGGCGGTCGCGTCTCCAGGAACGGCGGCGAGGGGAAGCTCCAGCCCGGAGAGCCGACCGGTGTACATCACCGGTTCAGAGACCTCGCCGGAGAAAGGACCGTTGATGTGGCGCAGCGGAATCGAGGTGCCACTATCGAACCGCAACACGGCAGGTGCCCCGTCCCACTCCTCGAAGGTGAGGTGACCGTCTGGCCAGATGACGAGGTGGTTTCCTGAGGGCGGCCACGAGTAGATCCGGCCGTCGATCATGCGAACGTCGCTCAGGCCGAAGCTCTCGATACCGACGGGGTCGTCGAGGCCCGCAGCGGCGAGGGCTCCAGTGTCTTCAGCGATGTTGGAGAGCGTTCGCGCGCGGTGAGGCTGGGCGTCATCGACCCAACCGTGAAGGCCCGTCATGGAGAGGGACAGATCGGCTTCGACGAAGGTGAACTCGGAGGTGCCGTTTCTGGTGCGAAAGCTCACCGAGCCGCGCATGGTGGCGGGGTTGAGCGCCTCGCGATTGACCTGATCATAGCGGCCCACGGTGAGGTCCTGGGCAGGGGCTGCCGTGACGAGGGCGAGGAACAGTATAGTAAAGAGGGTTCGCATGAATCGCCGCGAGGGGTTTCCTTTGGACGCGCACCGGCAGCGCCGCTGATTGGCTACGGGATGAGGTTGGAAATCACGGGCCTGTGCGGCAATCCTTACCTTCGGAATCCTAGAAACCCTCGGGACAGAATTTCCCTCGCGCCAGCGAGCCGCTGGCGATCCCGGTTTCTCACGGTCGAACCCGCCGTTCCCCGAGCGATCCTGTTGACCACCAAGCGCGGTCGCCTAGGGTTCTGCGACAGCATTTGAAATGGATGACTTTCCATGCCCCGGAATCTGGTCTTTATCGCGCCATACCTGAAACCGCAAACCCTGCGGTTTGTGGATGCTGTGAGGGGGCTCGACGATGTGCGTGTCATTGGTTTGTGTCAGCGGCAGGATGGCATCGTCCCGGCAGATCGCGCGCGATTCGACGACTTGGTGGAGTGCGAGGATTGCTTCGAGATCGAAGCGTTGGAGAAGACGATTCGCTCGGTCGAATCGACGCACGGCTCGCTGCACCGGATCCTTTCAATACTGGAAACGATCCAGCACAAGGTCGCCATCGTGCGCGAGCGATTTGGTTTGGCGGGGCTGACGCCGGAAGTGGCGGAGCGGTTTCTCGACAAGAACGTGATGAAGGCAAAGCTTCGTGAGTTGGGCCTTCCCTGCGCGAGGCACGCGCTCATCCGGGACGCCTCCGAAGCTGACGCCTTCGCCAAGAGCGTCGGTTGGCCGATCGTCGTCAAGCCGCCGGTGGGAGCCGGCTGCCTCTCAACGTTTCTCGTGAAGAATGAAGACGACCTGAGGAATGCTCTGGCGGAGGCCGCGCCCAGCGCCGACGCGCCGGCGCAGGCTGAGGAGTTCATCACAGGCGAAGAGTTTTCCTTTGATACAGTTGTGGTGAACGGCGAGGTGCGCTTTCACTCGATCAACCACTACCTGCCGACGCCGATGGAGGTTGTCCGAAATCCGTGGATTCAATGGACCTACCTGAGCCCACGGGAAGTCGACACGCCGGAGTTCGCGGATGTGTGCGCTATCGGCGCGCAAGCGGTCGAGAGCATGGGTCTGGAGTTTGGCCTCTCGCACATGGAGTGGTTCCGCAGACCCGATGGCAGCATCGCCATCGGCGAAATCGCCGCGCGACCGCCCGGCGCCCAAATCGTCCCCGCGATGGGCGTCGCCCACGAAACGGATTTCTTTCGCGTGTGGGCGCGAGCGATGGTGGACGGCGAGTTCGACGGTCCCTTCGAGCGTAAGTGGGCGGTCGGCACAGCGTTCCTGCGCGGCCAAGGCAGCGGTCGTGTCTCGCATGTCGAAGGGATCGACGAGGTTAAGAATCGGCACGGCGCGCTTATTGCCGAGGAATACATCCCTGTGATTGGCGCGGAAAAGTCAGAGTCATACGAGGGCGACGGGCACTTTCTCCTCAAGTCGAAGTCCACGGAAGAAGTCGGCCGCGCTCTCAAAGATATCGTCAGCACCGTCAGAGTTCATTACCACTAATCCAATATCCCGGAGCGTCCCATGCATGTCATCCTGATGGCCCCGCACTTTCCCCAGTACCAGCGCCACTTCGCCCGTGCGCTGAGTGAGCTTGGCGTTCGAGTCACCGGCATCGGCGATTGGCCGTGGGACGCGCTCGACGATCAGCTCAAGAGCTGGCTCACGGGCGGTTGGTGGCAGGTTCCCGCCATGCAGGACGAGGGCGCGATTCGCCACGCCTGCCGGACGATACATGACCGCGACCCGGTCGATCAAATCGCCGCGACGATCGAACTTCAAATGCTCACAACGGCGCGCATTCGCGAGGAACTGGGCATTCCCGGGCAATCGGTGGAATCGGTCCTCCTCTGCCGCGACAAGATCGAGATGAAGAAGTTCCTTTCCGAAAAGGGCATTCCCTGCGCCAAGCACGCGGAAGTGAACAAGAGCGAGGACTGCCGGAAGTTCGTGAAGGACTGCGGCTACCCGGTGATCCTCAAACCCCGCGACATGGCCGGTGCCTTCGATACGCATGTCGTGCGCAGCGATGACGAGCTTGAAAAAGTCATGGAACTCATGCGCATCGACGAGGTGCCCCGGTTCCTCGCCATCGAAGAGTTCATTCAAGGCGAGGAAGGCTTCTACGATACGTTAGTGTGCGACGGGAAGATCGCATTTGAGGCGATTGCTTTCTATTACCCGAACGTGCTTCACGGCATGAGAGAGCGGTGGATCAGCCCGCAGATCGTGACCACCAACGACATCGACAATCCCGAATATGCCGGCATCCGTGAGCTTGGGCGTCAGGTCAACGACGCGCTCCAGCTTCCCTCCACGGGAACGCATATGGAGTGGTTCAAGACCGAGCGCGGTTACATTTTCAGCGAGATCGCCGCGCGCCCGGCAGGTGTTCGCTTTTGGGACATCTACTGTTGGTGCAACGAGTTTGACCTCTACAAGCACTGGGCAGAGGCCCTTGTGAATCACAAGACTGATCCGAAGCCCAGTCGCCGATACAGCGCCGGTTTGATCGCGCTGCGCCCCAGCGAAGACGGGCACATTCGGGCCTACTCGGGCGTCGACGAAGTTCGCAACGCATGCGGCGACAGTCTCGGCGAATTGCACCTCCCCCACATCGGCGCACCCACCCAGCCGATCGAAAACGGCTACATGGCGAACGCCTACGCCCACATTCGCCACCACGACTACGACGAGTGTCGGCGGTTGCTCAACTACACCGGAGAGACCCTCAAAGTCTGGGCCTCGTAGGTTACTCGCCACACCGCTGACCACCAAGCTCGACGAGCGAAAGGCGTAGGACATTTCGAAGCTCCCGTTCATCCATGAGCTAAGCGAATCGTTCGCGGAAAACGCGCTGTTCGACAAGATGTCGCGCGGGCTTTATGCGACCGACGCGAGCATGTACCAGCAGATGCCGCTCGCTGCCGTCATTCCTCGGAATCGCGGCGAGGTGCGCAAGGCGCTGCGGCTGTGCGTGAAGCATGGCGTGCCGGTGTTACCTCGCGGCGGAGGGACGAGCCTCGCTGGTCAGGCGACCGCCAGCGACGCCCTGGTGATCGATGCCAGCAAGTTCATGAACCGCGTCGAGGAAGTGAGCGCGGAGGCTGGCTACGCGGTCGTCGAGCCGGGAGTCATTCGTGATCAACTCAATCAACATCTAGCCGAGAGCGGACTGATGTTCGCGCCGGAGACGAGCACCTCCAACCGCGCGAACGTCGGGGGGATGATCGGCAATAACTCCAGCGGCATGATGTCCATTCGCTACGGCAAGACTGTCGATCACCTGCTTGGCGCGACCGTGTTTCTGACAGATGGCACGGAACTCTATCTCGGCAGGCGCGAGGAGATGGACGTGAGGGGCGAAGCGCTCCTCGATAGCCTGCTGAGTATTATCGAGCGGAACCGCGCACTAATCTCTGAACGCTTTCCCAAAGTCATGGGTCGCGCTGGCGGGTATATGCTCGACGAGTTTTTGGGTGATGATCCGAACCTGGCGAAGATTCTCGCGGGGAGCGAGGGGACGCTCGCTTTTCTCACGAGCGCGAAGCTCCGCTTGGTGCCGAAACTGCGCCACGTCGCTGCGATGGCGATTCACTACGGAGACCTGTTGGAATCGCTGCGCACTGTGCCGTTGATCGTCTCCCATGAGCCTCTCAGCGCCGAGATGATGGACGCCGAACTCATCGCGATGGCGCGGACCAATCCTTCGACGGCGGCATTGTGCGATTGGGTCGCAGGTGTGCCGGGGGCGGTGATCGTTGTCGAGATGGAGGGCGAATCGCCCGCCGAGTGTATGGCCAAGTTAGAGAAGCTGCGGGCCGAATTGGTCGCGAACGGAAGTGGCTACGCTCACGTAATGCTGAACACTCCGGATGAGCGCGGCAAAATCATAGAAGTGCGCAAGGCTGGCCTCGGGATCATGCTCAAAATGATTGGCGACCCGAAGCCGCTCGCGTTCATCGAAGACGCTGCGGTCCCGGTCGAGAGGCTTGCTGAGTACGCGGAGAAGGTTCTGGAGATTTGCCGAGAAGAAGGTGTTCGCGTGATCAGCTACGGCCACGCCAGCGTCGGGCTGCTGCACCTGCGCCCGGTGATCGATCTCAAGTCTGAATCAGGCCGCGAGCAAGTCGCCCGCATCTCGAAACGAGTCATGCCGCTCGTGCGAGAATTCGGCGGCTCTTGGGCAGGCGAACATGGCGACGGAATCGCGCGCGGTGCGCTCAACGAAGAGTTTTGGGGTGCGGAGATGATCGCTGTTTTCCGTGAGGTGAAACGACTCTTCGACCCGAAGGGACTGCTCAACCCGGGAAAGATTTTTGCCACACCAGAGGTCAATGGGCCGCTCAGGTACACGAACGCTTACAAAGAAACTGAGCGGAAGAGTATGTTTAAATTCCGCGACGCCGGCGGCTTTGCCGGTGCGGTGGAAATGTGCAATGGCGTCGGGGCGTGTCGAAAGCTGGGAAGCGGAACGATGTGCCCGTCATTCATGGCGACGCGCGACGAGAAGGACTCGACGCGAGGTCGGGCTAATGCGCTCCGACTGGCGATGAGCGGACAGCTCGGCCCGGCTGCGCTCGCATCAAAAGAACTTCACGACGTGCTCGATCTCTGTCTTGAATGCAAAGCCTGCAAGACCGAGTGCCCGAGTAACATCGACATGGCGAAACTCAAGTCGGAGTTTCTCCACGGCTACCACGAGAAGCACGGCGCGGGTTTGAGGGAGAAGCTCTTCGCGTTCAGCCCAGATGCGGCACGGCGCTTGTCGGGCTGGCCTGCGAATGTCGTGAATCCGATCCTGAGGAACCCGCTGGTTCGGCGAGGTATCAGCAAAGTGACCGGGCTGGCGGTGGAACGGCCACTCCCCCGGTACGCTTCGCAGACGTTTCCCGCCTGGTTCGAGAGGCATCGAACCCGAAAGCTGCCCGATGGCGCGCCGCGAGTGGTGCTCTTCGACGATACGTTTACGAACTACCACGAACCTCATGTGGGAAAGTGGGCGGTCTTCGTTCTGGAGCAGTTAGGCTATCGCGTAAAGCTGGCGAGCGCGGGATGCTGCTGCCGACCGCTCATCAGCAAGGGCTTCCTGACCGAGGCGCGGGTTCGCGGAGAACGGACGCTACGGAACCTCGCGTCGTTCGTTGAAGCGGGGCTTCCGATCATCGGGCTGGAGCCGAGTTGCGTGAGCGCACTCAACGACGATCTCCTCGATCTGGTTAAAGATGATCGATTGGCGGATACGATGAAGGGGAAGGTGCGATCGCTGGAGGACTTCCTCTCCGGCGAGATTCCGCGACGGAAGCTCCACCTCAAGCTGCCGGGGCGGTCGAAGGAGTATCTGCTACACGGCCACTGCCATCAGAAGGCACTGTCGGGCTCGGGGTCGGTGAAGCGCGTCATGGCGGCGGGTAGGGCCGAGGTGAATGAAGTCGACTCGGGTTGCTGCGGGATGGCCGGGAGTTTCGGCTACGAATCTGAGCACTACGAGATTTCTCAACAGATTGGTGAATACAGACTCTTCCCGGCGGTACGGTCTTGTGATACTGAGTCGACAATTTTGGCGAGCGGTTTTTCCTGTCGCCATCAGATCAAGGACGGAACCGGAAGAAACGCGGTTCACTTCGCCGAGGCGCTTGGCCGAGCGATGAAGCCGCGATGCTGATTTCTGCTTGCATAACATCGCCGAGTGGACCGACGTGAGACGTGACAGACGGCCTTTTGCATTTACATGGTTCGAGAAACATTCAGAATATCAGGAAACATTGCAAGGAAGACCCCATGAACAACTTCATTCGCAACGCAATCTGCGCTGCTGCCGTACTGTTACCCTGTGCGCCCGGGTATTGTGTGGTTACCGCGAGCTCTTCGCAAACTGCGGCCCCATTTACGGTGGATATAGTCATAACTGGAGATGCGGGGGAGAGTGCCAGTGTGTCAGTCGACGGTTCGGGATTTCTCCGAGTCAATGGCGTCATCGTTCAGGACGGCGCTGCCGCCGGAGTCTTGAAATCGGAAGTCTCTACGATTAACTTCACAGGTGATTCATCGAGTAACTCGCTGTCGTTCAGTACGCTGTCTGACTTCGACGGCCACACCGGAGCGGCCATTGGCGGATCCTTCAGCGGAGGCGGAGGTACCAACTCCCTGACCGGGACTATGGCGCAGGATCTCTTCGTAGGGACAGGATCAAACGCAGGGAATTTCAGTGCCGCGACATTCACAGGTTTCCAGAACTTGCATGGTGGTAACCACGACGACACTTTCCAGAATACGACTGGCCGATTTGATTTGATCTCTGGCGGCGCTGGCAGCAACGCGCTGAATGACAGCGGGCTTGCAGGTCCATTTACTTACGATAGCACAGGCTCCGGAAGCATTTCAGCATCCGGCACGGTCTATAACCTACTTCGCAACGTAGAGCTTAGCGCGGGCAACGATACCTTTACAAACTTAGTGCTGTTTGGCGCATCACGTGCTGTGGACGGAGGAGGGGGCACGAATTCGATCGACGATACTGCGCAGGCCTCCACTGGTACCTATACTATCAACGCATCCAATGGGGGCACAACTCCTGCCGGATCGACGTTCGCAAACTTCGCAAACATTACCGGGCCAGGGGGAGGAACGACATTCCTGATTCAAAGTGCCGGATCTATCACAGGGACTCTGACTGGTCCATCCTCAGCAGATACCTTGAGCATGACCGCGCGATCAGACGATCTGGTCATTAATTGTGAGACTGGGACTGCGACCTCTATCAACAGTTTCAGCAGTATTGAACAGGTTGTTTGCGGAATCGGCAATGATACGGTCACCATCGGCTCTGATTTAAACAGTGCACTTGGTGGGTCTGGTTTGGATACTCTCGTCGGTACTTCGTCATCAGAGACTTTTGATATCACTTCAGCTTCGTCTGGTACTGTCGATGCATCTGTCAGCTATACGAGCTTTGAGTCTCTTGAAGGTGGGGATGGTGACGATGTCTTCGTTGGCGCCGATGTCGTTAATGGGTCGATAGATGGGCAAGGCGGAGACAACTCCATCGACAATAGCGCGAGAGTATCTCCGATTCTTTACCAGATAACCGGCACGAACTCCGGGGCATTTCTGAGTGCTACCTACGCAAACATTTCATCTATCACGGGTGGGTCGAGCACGGAGACTTTTAGGTTCACGGATGCGGGATCATTGACAGGTACAATCGATGGTGGTGGAGATGAAGATACGCTTTCCTATGGCCCAATGACCACCTCAGGAACCGTGGACTTTACATTGGGGATAGCCGCGAATGTCGCGGGAGTGATGAATATCGAGAGGTTTTCTGGTGGCTCGGGAGATGAGACTATAAGGATCGGGCCAGACACAGTGTATGTTCACGGGGGCGGGGGAACTAACACGCTTATGACAACACCAGCGGATGAAGAGTTTACGTTCACTAACTTTGCAGGTGGGAACATGCTACCATCCCTGTCCTTTAGCTCGATCAATGTAGTCAATGGCGGTAGCGGCGACGATGTGTTCAACTCGAGCCTTGTTTTTGGGGGAACGATTCAGGGAGCAGCCGGGAACAACCGGATTAACGACTCCGCAATACCGGGATCAGGATTTTACAATGTTAGTGGTGCGAACTCTGGAACAGGCGTCTCCATGGAGTTCTTCAATGTTGGGTCGATCGCTGGCACTTCCGGCGTTACAATCGTGACAATGCTGCCAGGTGGCTCCCTCTCAGGTACAGCAAATGGTGGAAGTGGTAACAACATTCTCACCTATGCGCCTCGTTCCACTCCTACCACCGTTGATATTCCGGGCGCGACTGCGACTGACATCGGAACGATTGCCAACCTGACAGACATTCGAGGTGGTAGCGGTGACGATCTGTTTATGGCCGGAGACGGAGCTGCGACATATAACGGGGCCGGCGGGTACAATACGATCGTGTTAACCGACTCAGGCCATGATGTCGAGTTCCTGGATTCAACTTCAGCTGAGGTAGATTCTATCTTCGACTTTACTAACTTCGACGAAGTACAATCGGGGGCTGGCGATGATACTTTCTACGATACGCGCCTCTTTGTCGGGGACTTCCGAGGCCAAGGTGGCACGAACTCAATCGACGACTCAAACCTCGCTGTGAGTGCCTTCTACCACATTCGAGGTGCGAATTCAGGCGATGTATCGAGTGTCGCTGACTTCTATGACATCTCCGGGATCATCGGCACGAGCAATGATGTCGTGTTTCGGTTTCATCCCGGTGGCTCTCTCTCCGGAGCGATCGACGGCGATTCAGGGTTTAATGAGATTAGCTACGGCCCCTACGATTCTCCGGTTAACTTGAATGCCTCAGCGAGCACTGCGACGGCCGTCGGAGGGTTCTCCAACATACATGCTTTCGAAGGTTCTGATGAAGACGACACTTTCACAGTCGGCACAACTGCCCAAATGTTTGAGGGGCGTTCGGGGGCGGATACCTACATTTGGAATGTTTCGGCCCAAACAGGAGTGCCCTCCATTACAGATTCATTTACGGATCAGATCGACAACTTGATTGTTAACGGAACGGCAGCCTCGGATGACATTGCGACAACCCCGGGGCAGATATTGGCAAACGGGGAAGCGCTCGACTTTGCTTTCGCTCTGGACCGCTATACGTTGTCCATCAACGGTCTGGCAGGAGACGATGTCTTTCACACAACCGGGCTTGCATCGAACGTGCCTCTGATGATCGACGGTGGCTCGCCGACGAGCCGTGGCGGCCCCGGCGACACGCTCAACTACGATGCGAACGGCGGCGTGATCACACCAGCATCTCCGGTGCCGACAGATGGCTCCATTATCAACAATAACGGCACGGGAACG
>JAUIJJ010000334.1 GCA_030431385.1 bacterium
AAAGACGAGAAGGGGACGTTTACCTTGGTGAATCGGACCATGGCCGATTTCCACGGGATGACCGTACAGCAGATGGTCGGTCTCCACGAAACCGACCTTTACGGCGACAGGACGGATGCCCATCGGTTCGGCGACGAAGACAAGCGAGTCATTGAGACCCAGAAGGAACTTCGTATTCCAGAGCGGTCGACGTGGAACAGCGCGGGTCAGCTCCGATTATTGCAGACTATCAAACGACCGATCAAGTCTCCCGATGGTAAATTGGATCATGTTCTGGTAATCTCTTCAGACATCACAAGCCGCAAGACGGCGCAGCGAGAGAACGTACGTCTAGCCGCTTTTCCTCGGCAAAACCCGAACCCGGTTCTTTCAAGCGATTCAAACGGCAAAATTCTTTACGCAAATCCAGCCGCCGAAACTCTGCTGCGAAAACTCGAGCAGGACGAGATGACCGGACTGCTGCCTGAGGACCATCAGAGCCTCGTCAAGGAGACGATCACCAAAGGCATCAGTGTCCCCAATATCGAAGTCTGCGTATATGGAAACACTTTCCATTGGACCTACCACCCAGTTCCCGAATTGAATATCGTTCATCTCTACGGCATGGATGTGTCTGTTCTGCGCGATACGGAAAGCACACTTCAGGAGCGGGAACAGCAGCTCTTGCAGGCGCAGAAGCTCGACGCTATCGGGCGTCTCGCGGGCGGCGTGGCCCACGACTTCAACAACCTCCTCACCGTTATCAAGGGCCATGCAGAACTCCTCCTGATGAGGCGGGTAGACGAGAACAATCCTATCTATGGAGACATCCGGAAGATCAAAAAAGCCGCCGAAAAGGCGGCCCGCCTGACGGGGCAATTGCTGACCTTCAGCCGCAAACAATCCCTCACGCCCACGGTTATCGACTTCGCCGATCTCGTCGAAGAGGTCGACACGCTTCTGCGCCCGCTGATCGGCGAACACATCGACCTGCGGATCGTGATCGAGGGCGATTGCGGCTACATCTACGCCGATAAGACGCAGATGGAGCAGGTGATCATGAATCTCGTCGTCAACGCCCGAGACGCCATCTGCGGCAATGGGCAGATCCTAATCGAAGTCATTCCGACGCAGATCTCCGACGAAGACTTCTGCCATCGCAACAACATCCTCCCCGGACCCTACGTCGAGATTTCGGTTTCCGACAACGGATCAGGAATGGCTCCGGAAGTTATGAACATGGTCTTCGAGCCATTCTTCACGACCAAGGAATTCGGGAGAGGGATCGGGCTGGGGCTCGCCACCGTCTACGGCATCGTGAAGCAGTCGCGAGGACACATCGCTGTTGAAAGCGCGCCCAACGAAGGCACGACTTTCACGGTCTGGATGCCGCGGGCATCCAAGAAGAGTTTCAAGAAAGACGAAACGAACCCCGGAGTCGGACGGTTAGCCAAAGGCGAGGAAACGGTGCTGCTTGCCGAGGATGAAGCGATGGTCAGAGAGATGGCGAAGACGATTCTGGTGGACGCTGGATACAAGGTTCTCGTCGCGCAGGACTCGCTCGACGCGATCAGGATCGCCAAGGACTATGTTGGAAAAATCGACCTCTTACTCACCGACGTCATCATGCCGATACAAAGTGGGCCGGAGCTTGAACGAAGCGTTCGGTCTGTTCGCGACAACTTTCGGACCCTGTTCATGTCCGGCTATCCCAACGACGAGATCATGAGGCAGGGGATGAGCGTCGCGTCGCTGAAGCTGCTGCGGAAACCGTTTAGCCCCGGCCAACTTCTGGAAAGCGTCAGGGATGTTCTGGATAGCGAGCGTATCTCGCTTCCCTAATCTTCACCCACGGCCAAACAGCTTACCAAATTTTGAGAGCAACCCGCCTTTTCGGCCATCGGCTACGACAGGCATCGCCGGTCGACGAGGCGCTGGTGGGAGCTTCTTGAGCGATTCGAGCGCTGGAACAACTTCCCTCTCCACTGCCGACTGAAAGACCTTCTCGTTTGACGCCTTGCCGAGTGTCAGGAGCGCGAGGCGCATCGCCTCGCTTTCGCTGCTATACAGGCCATTGTTGGCGAAGTCCTTCTGGTCTTCCGCGTCGCCGAGCGGCACCAGTGGGCAGAACGCGCGCAGCTGGTTCAGGCACCGAGCGGTGTCTTGGAGCTTGCCGGCGGAGATAGAGTGGACAGCATTCTCTACAAGCGAGGTAGCACTTCGCCACGCACTGAGCTCCTTGTCATCAAGCTCAAACAGCCACGGCGCGCGGATCCGGATAAAGCCGCTCGCTGGTTTGGCGTGGAGTTTTCGGCGGAGGATCGGCATCGCCGAATACCACGGCCACAGCCACTGCGACTCGCTGAGCGAGTCCTGCGCGTGCTCAAGGCGCGCTTGAGCCACTTCGACTTGGGTCTCGTAGGCGTTCCGCCGACCGACCGCACCGCCGCGATCAGTGATCTGATCGCCCGGGTTCCACACATTCCGCGCGCCGAAGGCGAAAATCCACAGCACCGGGACGCCATCGGGCGACTCGAAGAGCACTTCGCCGGACATTTCCTGGCTTTGCCGCAGGTCAACGCGGCTCGTGCTAAAGATAAGTTGGCTGGGCTTAGCGCTCATAAACTCCTCACCTGATCTCCTCTAATCTCCGAAGTCAATTCTGCCCCAACGATTTTCAGTGGCTACCAGAAAAACTTGAGACGCGATCTCGGATTCGTCAAATCGATCTGAAGTTGCTCCAAAACAGCTGGTCCAAGGGTTCTCTGACCAGTTTCTGGGTATATCATTACACGTTTTTCCGGGAAATCCCCAGTTACATTTTGCCGCCAGATGTCTTATATATAATGGGGACGGGGAAATGTGACGACTTCGAGCATTCCCATTTGCGTCCCATGACAGTGTGTAGCAGGATACACAAGTCCTCATCGAGACCCACTTCCGGAGTGACTGATGGAAAAGAACTACGGTGCATTTGTCGGATTCGCGACTCTCCAAGCCCACACGCACCTCTCTGAACTGCTCCAAAAGCATCAGATATCGCCCTCTAAAGATATAGTCGAAGATGCCGCCAGGTTTGGCCAGCAAAAGGCGCTTGAGGCAATGTTCCCGGGATTGATGCGGGTGCCATTCGAAGCAAAGCCGCTGGGTGAAATCATCCTCGCACTTCGATACCAGTTCGAGGGAGACCCCGAAGGCGTGCAGGCGATGATGCGTGAGGCGGAGGAGTCGAGCGTGAGGCAGCGCAGCAGCCACCCAGCCACACCGACTCCCGCCCGGAAGGACGGCACCGGTTCGCGCCCCTACGACCCCAGCGCCACGAGCTGGCGGCTGGCGGCGAACTCACGCAACGGCGACACGAGCGCGCGCGCAAAGGCAGCCAGTGCCGTGCCGCAATACACCGCAGGCCCCGCCGTAGACCTCGGGACGCACGAGCCAAATCCCACGGCCAGCCGATTTCTGTCGGCCGCCGCAGACGACGAATCCAGTCGTAACGGCGTTGGTGCTGGGCAGGCATCTGGCGGCGACGTGAGTCAAACTCGCCTGAAGAAGATCGCCGCGCCACCGGTCTTCCCGTGGGAGAAAAAGAAGTCCGCCGGGTAAACCAAGGCGGTCCTACAGTCCCGTCGGGGCTTGTCTCAACACAGCCTCTGCCTCGGCGTGCTTTCCCTGTCCATTCAGCGCCGCCGCCAGCATTTGGTAGGGGAGCGCGTTCCAAGAGAACAGTTCCAAGAACCTCCGAGTCGTGACTTCCGCGCCGACGTAATCGCCGTCATCCAATTGCCAGCGGGCGAGTTGCTCCAGCGCTTCTGACTCGACCATGAAGTAATCGCCGTACTGCTCGCGGAGCAGGGTCAGAAGCGTGAGCTGTGCATCAGCGGCCGCGGTGAGGTTTCCTGCCTGAGCTTCCGCGAAGCCCAATTGTCGCCAACCCTCCATCTTCTCAGGGAGGATTGTGTTGGCCTTCTTCAACTCGACTGCGGCGTCCTGCGGTCGGTTCAATGCCATGAGCGCGACGCCTTGATTCACCTGAGTCCACCAACGCTCGTGCTTGCCATACCGTTCAGGAACGATCGGGAGGTGAACGACTATCGCACAAACGGCAATTCCACCCGCCCACTTCCAAATCTTGGGGGAGCGCAGATGCGCCAGCTTGATGAGTTCCCAAAGCGTCCACCCTGCGATTAGTATCAACGGAGGAAGCGCGGGCAGGCGGTGGCGAGCGATTGCAAGGTAAAGTGTCACACCCGCCAAGTAGACAAGTACCCATACGATGAGCAGCAGTTGAGGGGCGAATCGCGCGGCGCTATCGAACCGCCGTCGGGCGATTGCTATCAATAGTACAATGATTCCCGCCAGCCCGAGAGGTCCGACAATACCGAATCCCGGCAACACCCTCAGGAGCGGTGAGAGCGACTGATAATGCTGAAAGCTCTGCGTGCAGTGAATCTCGTAGGCGTTCCAATTCCAAAACCACTTTTCGACCATGAAGCCAACGAATTCGCCGGAATCATTTACGACATAGTTTTTACTTTGTGACTT
>JAUIJJ010000335.1 GCA_030431385.1 bacterium
GAAGTTGCGCAGCGTGCTCGCGATGCCCTTGAACTGGAACGGGCGGATCACGAAATCCTCGCTCACGCCTTCGACCTGACTGACATCGAGCGAGCCATCCCCGCGCACCGTGAGCGTCCCGAACTCCACGCCCTTCGCGCTGAGGTCCACGGTCACCGGCAGATTCGTCGCCAACGCCTCCGCCCGCGCATCGTCGCGAGCTTCAAGCAACTCGAAGGACATCTCCTCCGCCAGCCGCTGAATATACCCGAGGCCAAAATTGTGCGGCGGGTTACGGATGATCCCCATGTCCATATTGTCGAGGTCTGGGAACAGGAAGATACTCGCGCTGATGCCCGCGCTCGACCCGATCACCCCGGGTTCCTTCGGCATGGACATGCCGCCGCTATATTCCTTGAAGCCCAACTGAGCATGGCACTCAAAGCAGGCCTGAGCATCAAGACCGTTCAGCCGCAGGTAAAGCGACTGCGGATTGCCGAGCAGCTTGTGCGTACTGTTGCGCGGTCCATCGGGAGCCTCGCCATACCCGTCCATCCGCGTGTAGCGGTTTGAGTACAGATGCAACCCTCGATAAAACAGCTCGTTGAAAGGAACCTCGCCGTTATTGAGCGCGTCTTGATCCGAGCGAATCTCCGGGCGCAACGCCCCCTCGTACCGTTCCGCAGAGGCCAGATAGGGAACCAAGAGCACCGCCGCGCCACACAAGAGCGACGCCAGCCACTGTCGAGTCTTCATGGGTCAATCCACTCCGATAGAAAATATGCTAACCCCCAAAAACTAGAAAACAAGCACCGCTCGCGTCAACGATGTTCGGCCCAAAACCATGCCCCGAATTCCTCCGCCAAGCGGCGCCAGCCCACTGGGACCACCATCGGCCCGCTGGCGCGCTCATCACCGCAGCCCGCCGTGGGGGTTACTAATCAGGAGGGTTCTTTCGCGACATTCCATAGGGCATGACAACCCCCTGGCCAATCGGGAGCCGCACGGATCGGAACTTCTCCCTCCGCGCGTCGTTCTCAGGCGAATGAGCCAGAAAAACTACAGAGCGCTTTCGCGGCGCACGCGCGTTCGAAGTTCTCGCGCGACAGACAGTTCAGAGGAACTTCCCTAAGAATTCAACCCGCCGCCCAAAACTACTCGGCCGGTTGCATCCAGCCACATCTCGCCAATGACCGGCTGTCCGATAGAGGCGGGCGTTGCCCGAAAACCGAGAACCGGGGCAATAACAGCCTCTTGGTTTCTCCGTCGGTTTTCCGCGACCGTCCATTCGGCGATGGAACGCCCAGCGAACAACCGGTTCGGATTCACGACCCACCGTGGGAAGAGCACTGGCTTGGGTGCAAACGTCGTCATCGCAGGATAAAGAACTTGTGGCAGCGCAGCTGGACTCGTCAATCGTACGGTTACAACATTTGCCTTCTGCGACGGCGGAGAGCCTATGCTGCACAGAAGTGTTGAGCGCTGCCCACATCACTCGGCTCATGCGACCGCACGCTTACGAAACAGAGTCGATGAACTCTTGCACACCGTCACACACATCCTGAAATGATATCAGGTATAGATTCTCGAAATCCGTAGCCACTAATTCCTTGAACCCCGACAATTGTTTCCGGGCGACATCTCTCAGCAGTCCTAACGCCTCCTTGTGTGGGAGCAGATCCTCGTGTAGAAGGTAAATGCACAAGATGAACCTCTCGCAATCCCATCGAGAATGGAAGCACATCGCCATGCTCAGAAACACTTCGATCTGCGACAGTCTCAGTGCCACTCTCCCGATGTTCATGAAGGTGATCATCATGCGATCAGTATCAATTACGCGATCGGGAGCATATTCGAGTAAGAAGAGGCTCTCGGCAAGTTGTATCAACTCGATCAGTTTCTGCGAGTACAAACGTTCAGCGATGCACGCAGATCCCTCGGATGCTTCGAGAACTTCGAAGAACACAGAAAGCGCAGAGAGCTGATAGTCTGAACTGTCTATAACAGATACGGCGCTCTCGATCTCGTTCAGGGAACTTTCCATTACCCGAACATCAAATGATTTCATGAGACAAAGCGCATAAGTATGCTGTGGGCTTAAGTGCGCATCCTCGGGGATCGGGCTGCTATCAGGCTTGTCAAATCTTCCCATCGCCGCTCTCGAACCTGCTGACGCAATCCTGTACCTCAGATCCCCAGGAAGATCTGCGGGGAGTTGCTCCTCATGAATCATTGGAATCTCTCACAGATCATGTGTAGTTTGGAGCCTTCCAAGATTAGAACCGCATACCTCAAGACCTCCTTCAACTCCAATGCACGATAGCGCAGTGATACGCCTGCACAGATCATGCGTGGTACTCATAGCATTCACTCCATCGCCGTCGTTCGCCATAGATTTTAACATAGAGGCACCGCCTGCGCTTCACCTCCGTTCGGCGAAGGCCCAGCTACGCTTTTTATCAACGTCCTGTCCACGGTTTTCATGCTACCATTTCGAGTTTGAATCCCAGCCATACAATAAACGCCTCGATGTTTAGCTACCCAGCGAAGAAACACTACCCGATCAGGATGGCAGGCCGATAGGGGATAGTTCGGCGGGTTCGTGGTCTACCATGACGCCCAAGTGATCGTGGTCAAAACTTAATGACGCCTCACCGTGGCTGGTCGCGGGTTTTCTCTCTCAAGTTGCTCGACCTTCGATGACTGATTTGCACAGGTTCCGAGGCTCAAGGGATGCCTCAATTGACGAAGCGGCGAATGCGACAATCTTCTGTTCACGTTGCTGTGGAGAAAACAATGGTGGGCCTGCTCGGACTTGAACCGAGAACCAACGGATTATGAGTCCGCTGCTCTAACCGATTGAGCTACAGGCCCCTCCCGGGTGGGGGAGAAACGTGGCGCTTTCGCGGCGGTGAAGCAAGGCGAAATCAGGCTGTCGTACGCCGCTCTGGACCTCGCCCTGGCGAAGTTGCGAGATGGCGACACTGGGATCGCCAGCGGCCCGCTGGCGCGGCAGATAGACCTCGCCTGATCGGCTTCACTTCGAGCGTCGAACTCTGGGGAATTCGCATCTCACCTTCTTCCATCGGCGATCACCTATTCTGAAATGAGATTTAACGAAGTTCAATCGATCAAAAAATCTCGAACTTTCCACACATTGATTTAAACATTTGAAACGATTGTGTTTAGCTGAAATGTATGCACAGGTTATCCCCGAGTAACTTCCCGGTTATTCACAAATTCCGCACGAGTTATCCACAGCTTTCATCGACAAAATTTAGCAACTTAGTCATCTCCGCTTGATTCTCTTGCCCTGTCAGCGGACTGTTGCGGCTCTGCCGCCGAGGTGGTCGCTACCCGTTTATCGCAGCATTTTGGGCGCGTCTTTCATCGGTCCGGTATGATTGTTTCCAGCTCCTTATCTGGTGGTCGCCGGTGTTTCTTAAACGTCTCGAACTTCAAGGTTTCAAATCGTTCGCCCACAAAACGACGATCGAATTCATGCAGGGCGTCACCATCGTCGTGGGGCCGAATGGGTGCGGTAAGTCCAACGTGCTCGACGGCATGAAGTGGGTGCTCGGCGCGACGAGCGCGAAGGCGCTGCGCGGTGCGCGCATGGGCGACGTGCTGTTCCGCGGTTCGGCCTCGATGAAGGGCGCGAACTTTTCTCAGGTGAACCTGATCCTCGGCAACGACGACAACCGCCTACGTCTCGACCAAAGCGAGGTCATGGTGACGCGCCGCCTCTTTTCCAACGGCGATTCCGAGTACCAGATCAACCGTCAGAAAGCCCGCATGAGGGACATCCACGAGCTGTTCCTCGATACAGGGCTGGGTGCGGACGGGTACTCGATTATCGAGCAGGGCCGCATTAGCGAGATGGTGGCGATGAAGCCCATCGAGCGCCGCAGCGTGTTCGAGGAAGCCGCCGGCATCTCCCGATACAAGGCCCGGCGCGAGGAGACCATGCGCAAGCTGGTGCGCACCGAAGAAGATTTACTCCGCCTCTTTGATATCGTCAGCGAGGTGGAACGCAGCTGCAACTCGCTCTACCGTCAGGCCAAGAAGGCCGAGCGCCACCGCAAGTTTACGCGCCGGCTCATGCGCCTGCAAAAGCGCCTCATCGTCGTTCGCCACGGAATTCTCGACGGCAAGTTGAGCGGCGTGACCGAGAAGCTCGACGCCGCCCGCACTCAGTTCGAGGAAGCCTCGGCCAAGCTCGCAAAGTCGGAAGCAGACCGCGCCGAAGCCGCCCGCCTCATGGAAGATTACCAGCGCAACTTGCAGGAACTCCAGCAGCAGCGGTACGACCTCCAAAACGCGCTCAACCGCGAGCAGTCGCGCATCAACACATCGAAGGAACGCACCAAAGCGATCAACGAACGCATCGCACTCCTCGAGCGCGAGATGTCGTCGTCCACCAATCGGCTGACCGTGCTCCGCCAAACGATCGCTGCGCTCGACGAAGATCTCGAGCGCGAGCAGAAGCACCTCGCCGATCAGAGTG
>JAUIJJ010000336.1 GCA_030431385.1 bacterium
TCTCGATCGGTGAGTGTGAGGTTCAATACGTCCGCCCAGCAACTGAATCGAGGCGCGATGCTCTCGACGAGGATGTGTTCGTCCAGCCGACGGGTACTGGCGGCGTTTTGGAGGTTATTCGCGCCATTGATCTCGAGCGGTTCCGGGATTCGACCCAGTCTCCCGATGACTCTTGGCCCATTTTCCTTCAGACTGACCCGAGTGGTGGGCGCGATCACTTTCGTCGGTTAAGCGCTGCCTACAATAACCTGATGGTGATCATGAATCTGGTCTCCAGCATTGGCAGCTACTCGCATCGTAGCCAAGTCTGCGAGCAATTCGTTACTGCTCTCAAGCAAGGGTTTCCGCTCGTCGAGAATGTCCTGATCATGGAGATCGATCACAAGGGCGACGACGGACTAAAGGTTCTCCACGAAGAGTGGAACAATCCTGAGGGCATCAAGGGTCAGGTGCGCATGCGCCCGAGTAGCACAATCCTTCATCGGGTTGTCGAGGAGCTGCGCGCGGTGTATGCAGTGGATGCGAGACGCGACCCGCGCTTTGAAAACAGCGAGTCGGTGACTTCTCGCGGTGTGCGTTCGATGATGTGCGCTCCTCTGATTGCTCGGGGAGAGGTCGTCGGCGTTGTTTATGTAGAAAATCTGAGCTCACCGTACTGCTTCAATCATTTCGATTTGAACCTGTTAACGGTCTTCGCTTTCCACCTCGCAATGGCAGTGGAGAACTCGCGACTACTTTCCGAGGTTGATCGCGCTTTCGAGCGGGCAGCGGACACGATGAAGTCCGTTCAGCAGGACAAGATCGCTCTGCTTGTTCAGTACTCACAGAGTGAGAAAAAGTTTCGCGCACTTTTCGAGCAGTCGGCTCTTGGCGCTGCGGTCATCGATCTGAATTCGCGGCGCATTGAGGAAGTGAACGACGGCCTCGTGCGAATGCTCGGCTACACGCGGCGGCAACTCGCGGCGATGCGCTTTGAACGACTCTTTCCCGAATACGAACATTTGAAAGCCATTGATTGGCTGCGCCAAATTCGGAAGCTCGGCCAAGGTTCGAGCAAGAGCGTGTTGGAGACGAGCGCCGGCGACGAGATCATCGCGTTGCAATCCTGTCGGGCTCTGCGCGTTGGCGAGAGCCAAGTGATGATCGTTTACTTTATCGATATCACCGCGAAGGAACGGGCTGAGGAGGAAACGAAGAAACAGCTCAGCCGCGTCACCGCTCTCAGTGAACTCAGCCAAGCGCTGATGACCACATTCGAGACTCAGGACATTTGCCAGGTGCTCGCTGAAAAGGTGCGCTCGGTGGTGAAAGTCGATCTGGTCGCGTTGGCGATTCAGGAAGGCGACCGGGGCGCACTAAGGGTTACGTTCCGGTGGCGGGAGAGGCGGAACGGCTCACCGGAAATCACCGCAGATGGCCCGGTGCTTCCACTGGATCACGAGGTCGTTCACGAGGCGCTCTCTAACCAGCGTGCCGTCCTCCAACCGTTCAAGGAAAATGGGGAGGCTCGGATCACGGAACTCATGCCAATTGACCTGGGGCAAGACTGGACCTCGGAGGAACCGGAGAGCATGATCGTCGCGCCGCTTGTTTCTCGCGATGGCGTGAGGGGTCTCCTTTTTGTGCTGAGCCTGGAACCGGACGCCTACGACCAGTCCCATGTCGAGACGGTAAGCGCGCTCGCTGCCCAGGCGGCTCTCGCCATGAGCAACGCCCGAGCGTTTCAGTCGATCCGCGAGCAGGAAGAGAATCTTCGTCAACTCAGCTTACAGATCCTCGATGCACAAGAAACCGAGCGCACTCGAATCAGCAGGGAACTGCACGATGGCATTGGTCAGCAGCTAACAGGTATGAAGTATCTGATGGAGAGGGTTAAGGTCGCTGCGAAGAGCGGTGAGTCAGACCGGCTTCACGAGCGGATCAATGAGGCGGCAGAGCTGGCGAGCCAGATTATTGAGGACTTGCGTGCAATCAGCCTAGACCTCCGCCCCACAATGCTGGACGATCTGGGTTTGCAGCCAACCCTCGACTGGTTCGCTCGGCAATACACGAGCCGATTTGGTACGTCTGTGAGGATGTCCTGCGGTGTCGGCGACGACGTCGCACCGGAGATCGCGACGTCGATTTTCCGCATCGTTCAGGAAGCCCTCGGAAATGTCGCAAAACACGCGAACGCATCGAAGGTTGACGTGACGGTGGCTCAAAAAGGCATGATGCTCTCACTGACAGTCGAAGACGACGGTGACGGCTTTGATCTTGATGCCCTGCCCGAGATGCGCGCTAGCCGCGGATGTAGCGGGATTTTGAATATGAAGGAACGCGCCCATTTCTTGGGCGGAAGGTTTGAACTCGATGCCGAACCGAACTGCGGCACGAGGCTGGAAATCACAATTCCTATCAAGGAAGGAAACTGAACATGCTCAAAGACCGCGAAATCCGCCTGTTGATTTGCGATGACCATACGATTGTCCGCGAGGGTCTGAAGCGACTACTCGACGAGGAAGAAGGCGTGGAAGTAATCGGCGAGGCCATGGACGGTCGCGACGCCGTTGCGAAGGCACTGGACCTCATGCCCGACATCGTACTGATGGATCTCTCGATGCCCGGATTGCACGGCCTCGAAGCGACGCGTCAGGTGGTGAAGCGTCTGCCAAAGGCGAAGGTGTTGATCCTGAGCATGCACAAGAACGAGGCCTATGTGCTTCAGGCGCTTCAAGCTGGCGCGAGTGGCTACATTCTCAAGGACTCGGCTTCCGAGGAGGTCGTCACGGCAATTCGCGCAGCAAGTCGCGGCGACAGCTACCTCTCTCCGGCGATTAGCCGTGTCGTGATCGAGGATTACCTCCGGCTTAGCTCGCCGGATTCGGGCGGCGCGAAGTCGCTATACGATACGCTCACCACTCGCGAGAAGGAAATCTTCCAGTTGCTGGCGGAGGGACTCAAAAATCAGGAAATCGCCGACAGATTGCATGTGTCGGTGAAGACTGTCGAGACGCACCGCGCGCACATCATGGAGAAGCTCAACCTCAAGAACATCGCCGAGTTGGTGAAGTATTCCATCGAAATCGGCATCGTGCAGATCGACACCTGAGTTCCCGTTTGATGGTGCAAAAGCTCGAGACAGGATGAAATCTGGGGAAAAGTGACTTCCGTGCCTATTTGGCTTTGACTCTGCGGAACGGTCCAATCAACGGTTCCGAAAATTGAGTCAGCCTCATCTTTTCCGGGCATTGGAGGCCCTTCCGACAAGATGTTTGATAATTCCCCGTTCTTCCATCAGGCGGTACGCCAGCTAGACAGCGTCGCCGAACGAACCGGCCTTCCCGATGGCGTCGTTGAGCGCCTTCGTATCCCCAAGCGAACTGTCATGGTGAGCGTCCCCGTGCGCCGCGACAGCGGCGCGACTGAGATGTTCATCGGCATTCGCGTTCAGCATTCGCTGACCTCGGGTCCCGGCAAGGGCGGCTTGCGCTTTGCCCCCAGCGTGGACGAAGGCGAGGTCGCCGCGTTGGCGATGATCATGAGCTGGAAGTGCGGCCTGCTGAATCTTCCCTTCGGCGGTGCCAAAGGTGGAATCGCCTGCAACCCCTACGAGCTTTCAACGGGTGAACTGGAACGCCTCACACGGCGCTTCACTCAGGAGATTCTTCCGTTCATCGGACCGAACACTGACGTGATGGCTCCCGACATGGGGACCAACGAACAGATCATGGCGTGGATTTACGACACCTACTCGACGACCGTCGGGCAAAACTGTCCTCAGATCATCACTGGGAAGCCGATTACGGTTTACGGTACCTTGGGTCGTCGCACGGCGACGGGCAACGGCGTGGTCTACTGCATCGAGGAAGCCGCCAAGGCGCTGAAGCTGAAGCTTCAGGACTGCACCGCGGTTATTCAGGGTTTCGGTAACGTCGGATCGGTCACCGCGATCGAACTCGAGAAGCGCGGCACCAAGGTAATCGGCGTGGCGGATGTCTCGGGTCACTACATTCGTCCATCTGGTTTCAACGTCTCGGAGCTTGTCGCCTACGTCGAGAAACATCGGACGCTCGATGGATACGACGGCATCGACAAAGACGCCGTTAGTAAAGACGAATTCATGACGACCCAGTGCGACATTCTCGCGCCTGCGGCGATGGAAATGCAGATCACCGGAGAGAACGCACCGAAGCTCAAGTGCAAGATTCTGGCGGAAGGCGCGAACGGTCCCTGCACCGAGGAAGCGGATATCTTTCTCCGCGAGCACAAAGACCAAATCTTCGTTATTCCGGACATTCTCTGTAATGCGGGTGGCGTGATTGTTTCCTACTTCGAGTGGGTACAAGGCATTCAAATGTACTTCTGGACTGCCGAAGAAGTCGACAACCGGCTCCAGCAGCTCATTCGACGCGCGTTCCTGACGACACTCTATTACTCGCGTACAAACAACGTCGATATGCGGACAGCAGCGCTAGTTCTCGGC
>JAUIJJ010000009.1 GCA_030431385.1 bacterium
GTACGAGCACGAGTTGACCGAGTACGCGCGGACGCTCGTCCCGCCGTTGCCGTTCGACGAGATCGACGTGCTCGTGATCGAGCGCGGTGGCAAGGACATCTCGGGCACCACGATGGACCCGAACGTCACGGGCCGCTTCTGGGTGCCCGGCCTCGACGATCTGGAGAAGCCGAAGGTCAGCGCGATCGTGCTGCTGCTCATCGGTGGCGTGATCCTCGGGCCAGAAGGTCTCGGAATCGTTCAGCCGAACGAACTCGGCGAAAACGTGCTCCGCTCGATCATCTCGCTGGCCGTTGCGCTCATTCTTTTTGAGGGCGGGCTTAGCCTCAACATCGCCGGGTACAAACAGGCGTCCATGGTGATCAGGCGGTTGCTATCCATGGGTGTGATCATCACCTGGATGGGAACGGCGGCGGTGATTTACCTGCTGTTCCATGATCGCTTCGGCGAAACGGCGCTGAGGATGTCATTGCTCGCATCGAGCCTCGTGATCGTCACCGGACCGACTGTCATCGCGCCACTTTTGCGGCGCATCAAGATCAAACAAAACCTCCACGACATCCTCCACTGGGAGGGTGTCCTGATCGATCCGATCGGCGTTTTCATCGCCATTCTGACCTATGAATGGATCACAGGAACCGGCGGTGTGCAGGAAGCGCTTTGGCTCTTCGGCGAGCGTCTGTGCGCCGGTTTGATCGTTGGCGTGGTCTTCGGGCTGTTGGCGGATTACCTCATCCGAAAGAAGCTCATTCCAGAGGATCAGACCAACATTTTCATCATCGCCGTGGGCCTCGTGGTCTTCGCCGTGGACGATTACCTCATACCCGAATCGGGGTTGCTTGGCGCAGTCGTCGCCGGGCTTGTGCTCGGCTGGCGACGGCCGGGGCCGTTGCGTCAGATCAAAGAATTCAAGGCAGAGATCACCGACCTTCTTATCGGAACGCTGTTCATTCTGTTGGCGGCACAACTTGAGTTCAACGACTTCAAGGACTTTGGTCTGCGAGGCGTGCTCGCCGTTTTGGCGGTGATGTTCCTGATCCGGCCGCTCAACATTTTCGCCTGCGCGGCAGGCTCCTCGCTGACCATGCGAGACCGAGTTTTTCTCAGCTACGTCGCGCCTCGCGGGATCGTCGCCGCGTCGATGGCGTCTCTCTTTGCACTGACTCTCGACGACCCGAACTCGACGTTCCTGGTCACCTTCACGTTCTCCGTCATCGCGTTTACTGTTCTGCTTCAGGGCGCTACCAGCGGCCGACTGGCGAAGGCGCTGAAGCTCCAGCTTCCGCCCCCGACCGGTTGGCTCATTATCGGCGCGCATCCTTTGGCGCGGCGAATTGCCAGCTTCATTGGCGAGCGCGGCAAGCTCGCCTGCGTGCTTGTGGACTCCAACCGCAAAGCCATCGCAGAGGCTCAGGCCGATGGGCTGAACGCAGTCTCGGCCGACGCTCGGGATTCCGGTGTTGAGGACCGATTTGAAATGCGTGGCGTTGGGAATGTGCTCGCGCTGACCGATAACGAAGAACTGAATGTGATCATTTGCCAGCGGTGGTTCCCCATCGTCGGCAGGGAAAACGTCTTCCGGTGGGGGAGTGGCCGCGCGACTGGCGACGAGTCGCACGATCAGCCGGGTGTCGTTGTGTGGCGTAACCTGCCGAAGCCCTCGCTTCTGGCTGGTGAGATTGCTCGCGGCGAAGCGTCGCTGATGCGCACCACGCACAATGGAGGCGGCGCGCCGGAAAACACCCCGATGGTGCTCGTTCAAACTGGTAGTGTCGTTCTCGACCCCACTACGGGCGCGCGGCAGGAGAAGCTCCAGCAGCCCGGGGAGTTGCTCGTCTTGAAAAGGGAAGCCGATTACCTTGCCAAAAGCCTGCGGCCGGAGCTCGTTGTCCGGCTTGAAAACGTGAGCACTCGCGACGAACTGTTCGAGGAGTTGGTCCACCGCGTCACGCAGGTCGAGCCGATGGTCCCACGCGACGAAATGATTCATGAACTGCAAGAGCGCGAGCGCGCGTTCCCGACAGCGCTCGGCCACAATGTGGCCGTGCCTCACGCCTATTGCGGAACGCTTCAGCGGCGGATCTGTGCGATCGCGAGCCTGCCCGCAGGCGTTGATTTCGAAGCGCCAGACGATCAGCCGGTGCAACTGGCGTTCTTGCTAATCAGCCCAAAGGGCGACCCGGAAGGACATCTCGCGACCATCGCCGACATCGCGCGAATCGTCGCCGACGTGAAGCTGCGCGAACGGCTGCTCAGCGCCTCTGACCCAGCGGACATCTACGCGCTAATCTCGACTTGGAAGCCCTCGTAAAGAGCGCCCCCTCTAGTCTACATATTCAATCAGGATGAGTTCTTCGCCGGGGCGGATCATGCGCAGTTGCCGACGGACTTCGTCTTCCACGGCGTCGATGTCAGTGGAGAGGCGGAGCAGTCGCTGCTCGACTTCGCGGAGGGATTCCTCTGTCTTTTCAACACTGCTGTGGGCCTGTTCGTATTGGCTGCGCGCCTTTGCGACCTCGCGGCGGGAATCAAGCGTCGAGACGATGCAGGCCAAAAACAGCAGGACGAACCCTGCTCCGGCGAGGCATCGGATTGTAAACGTCGTGATCTTCACAATTTGGCTCCATGTCGACTCTCGCCATCTTTCGCCTCGCCAGGCGTAACAACGTCAAGAAAAGAGCGGTGCGCGGTAGCCGGCGAGAAACGCGCGGGCGATGTGGGCTTCTTGAATCTCCAACGGAGACGCTCCAAAACCGAGCCGATTCGCCACGGCGCGCCACCCGGCGAGGCGGGCTTCGTGGACCTCGTACTCGCTGATGATCCGCTCGCGCAACTCCGGGTAGAGGTCACAAAAGCGCCGGGCGCTCCTGCCGCGCATCGTCGACTTGGCGAGGTACTCTTCAAAGGTAAACTCGTGGACATGGTAGAGGACAGCGTCGTAGGCGAGACTGATTCGCAGGCCCTCGTTCCAGAGCCGGTAACCGAACTCCGTGTCCTCAAAGGCGGGGTCGGGGAAGGCCTCGTCGAAGCGCGCGCCGTTGTCGAACCAGCAGCGATCTATCGAGAGATTCATCGTGTGAAAGTACTCCCACGTCGCGTTGAGTTCGTCGGGGATCAGGTAGTAGAAACTGTCGTGATGGGCGACCCAGTGCATGAACTCGGTCGTGACGACTTCTGGCGCCCAGCGTGTGTTTCCCATGACGGCGTGACCCGGTCGCCGTTGGTGGAGTTGATCATGGGCGGCGAGCAGTCCGGGCTCGACGCGTACGTCGTCATTGAGAAAGAGGATGAGTTCTCCGTGCGCCATGGCGAGCGCCTCGTTACGGGCGGTGGCTGGCCCGGCGCAGTCGGCGCGCTGGAGCCAGTCGCACTGCCAGCCGGGAATCGAGAGCTCCGCTTCCATCTCGCTTTGCAGGCTCTTTGGACCGCCGTCACAAACGATTAGGAGCTGTACGCTGGCCTCGGCGCCCAACTGGTGGAGCGAGCGAAGGCACTGGCGCAGGCGCTCGGCACGGTCCTTGACGCAAATGAGGATGGTAAATCTGGGGGCCATTGACGAGTCTCAATCCTTTCCCGTCGATGAGACAAAGCAGCCGTGCTGAAGCGCAACCGCCAGTTCATTCGAACGCGGTGAAACTATCTGCGCTCGGTGACCGACATTCTGGCTTGTTCTGTGCAACAGGTGGAATCCAACAGTCCGCGGCGCGAGAGCCGCCATCACCCCAGGGGGAAGAAAATGCCCAAGCCCACCACGTTGGATCTGATCGACTGGAAGGCCGTTTTTGAGAGCGGCCAAAGCTATCAGGATTGGCTCGCGGTTGCCGACACCGACGGCCAGCGCGCAAAGATGGAGGAGTTGCGAGAGCGGCTCGTGCTGACTCCGGGGCAGGGCGGTTACCTCGCCGCGCTTGACCGTGAAGTGAACGTCATTGCCATCGCCGAAAGCTGGTGCGGAGACGTCCATCGTCACGTTCCCGCGTTGGAAAAACTCAGCGATCTTTCGCCAAGGATCCGCACACGCTACCTGACCCGCGTCCAGCACCCCGACGTCTTCGCGCGGTTCCTGACGAATGGCGGCGAAGCAATCCCCAAGTTCATCTTTCTCAGCGATCAATTCGTGGAGACGGGCAACTGGGGGCCGATGCCCGCCGAGTGCCGGCGAATCATCTCCCGTGGGAAAGCAGCCAACGACAATTCAGCTGCCCGCAAGCGCGTCTCAGCACTCTACGAATCGGACCCGAACTGCGAAGTTGTCTTAAGCGAGCTGCTCGGGTTGATCGAGACCGCCGTCGCCACCGTTCCATAGAAAATCCAGCGAAGAACCAGCCCCGTTCAAGGTACAGTTCAACGTAATCTCCCTACCGTTGCCTCATCGAAATTGATGGGGGTCATCGGTTATGGAACATTTCATTGTCAGCGATCTGCACTTGGGAGCGGGCGATGCCTTGGAGGACTTTCTCGTCTGGGGACGCAGGAAGAACGGGCCGTCGGCGGCTCGGCGACAGGCTGCGATAGAGGCGCTTGGGCGCGAGTTCTTCGCCTTCACGTCGCACTGTATCGCGGCGTCAGCGGCCAGGGGTGAGATGCCCCACTTGCTCCTCCTCGGCGATACCTTTGATCTGTGGCAGGTCCGCCGTGCGCGAGAGAAACCTGCCGCTGCACTTCGGCGAATCCTCGTTGCTCACGCGCATGTTGTCGCCGGGTTGCGCGCCGTCCTCGGTGCGCGAGGTCGGCTGACTGTCGTCATCGGCAACCACGATCAACCGCTCGTCGATGGGGCGGTGTGGGGGCTGCTCAGCGAGGTCTTGCCCGGCGTCAACAGCCTGTGCGGCGGCGGCCCGGTCCATTGGTTCGCCGACGAAACGAGCGGCCTGTACGCGGAGCACGGCCATCAGTGGGACCCGTTTAACAGAATTCGCGCCCTCACACGACCCGACGCCGATTGCGCGGGGCGGCGAATCGTTCGCGTGGTGGTAAATCGGCTGGAGCCGATGCTTCCGCTTCTCGACAAAGGCGCCACCATGGGCGAGTTGCTGGAGGAGCTCTGGCGTGCCGGCGAGGGTGAGGGGCCGATCCTGTGGCGAGAGGTCGCGGGGCATTTGACCCGGATCATCGGTCGCGCGGCGGGACCGGTGCGCGCCGCCCACGAACAGCTTCGCAGGTATCTCAGTGATGAGAAGACGACTCCTGATTTCGCCAAGGTGAGCGAGCGCGAGCTGGCGGTCATGGACAAGGCGTTGCGTAGAGCGATTGCCCCGAAGCCGGGTGGTACCACCGGACCGCTGCCCGGGAACTTCCGGTTCCTCGCCAGCGGGCACACGCATCAGCCGCTTCAGGCAACGGTCGAAAGCGGGGGGCGCGCGGTGACGCGGTTGAACCCGGGGACCTGGCGACCGGTTCTGGTGCGTGACGGGAAAGGTCGCAGGGTCGTACGCCAGACGCTTTCGTACATCGAGCTCTCACCGGCTAGCGGCGAACATCGAGCGGCGCTGAGGTACTGGAGACCTGGCGCGCGCTAGCTCTCGTCGCCCTTGTGGAGGCTGGCGATAAGCAGCTCCACGCGCTTGACTTCACGGAGCATGGCGTTCTTGTTTAGTTCCATCCAGTACCAGATCTTCATCCCGGATACGAACATCATGAGCAGGAAGAAACCGAGCGCCCAATCCATCGCGGCACGGGTTTCTTCAGTGTGGAAGTATTGCCAGCCGCAGAAGAGCGCTCCGGCAAACATCACAAACATCATCACGTATGCCACTACGACCAGCCAGCGGTTCCGTCCGTGGAACGTGTCGCCGATCAATTCGAAGAACGACGGTTCGTGATTTAAGTCCCCGTACAGCTCGTTGTCCTGCGTGCTGAGAACCTTCTGGATTTTGGCATCGAGTTCATCCATCAATTTTCTCCTTCTACTCTTCGTAATCAGGTCGATAGATTGCGTTTTCGGTTCACGATTTTCCGCAGCTCTTCCCGCGCGTGGTAGAGCCGTGACTTGACTGTTCCCCTAGGGATGGAAAGGGCTTCGGCGATTTCATTGGTTGATAGTCCATCAACATAGTGGAGGCGAAGCAACGCCCGGCGCTTTTGGGGCATTGCCTCCATCGCGACGCGGAGCAGCGACAGTTCCTCCTCTTCGGCTTCCTCCGCGCCCGGGTCGGGCGGTGGAGAAATGGAGGACGTTTCGTCGGCGAGCTTCTCCGCCGCGCCGCGCTGCGACTGGCGTCTGCGAATGTCGTCGGCGCATTTGTTCGAGACGATCCGGTAGATCCAACCGGGAAAGCGGGCCGGGTCGTTGAGGCGGTTGATTCCTCGCATCGCGGCCAGCCACGCGTCCTGCACCGCATCGTTGGCGGCGTCGTGATCACCGGGCAACAGCGTCAGCGCATAGGCGACGAGGCGTTGCTGCCACAGTTGAACGAGCTCCCGAAAGGCCTCAGCGGAACCGCCCTGAACGCGAAGAACCAGCAGCTCGCTGAGGATATGTTCTCTTCGTCTCATCAGTGAACTGTCGCAGGGGGTGGGAACCGGTTCAAAGCCAATCGCCCGCTACTGGGACCGGCGGTCGGTTTTTGTCTCGGCCAGACCAGCAATCGGGCATACTCCGATTGACGCTAGGCGGTTGTTTTGGGGGATGCTTTGCCTCTGGCGGCAGCACCAAGAAGCGCCGTATCTGCAGGAGATGATATGTCGATCAAGATGGCCGATTTCCCCCACGAGCCGATTGAATCACTCGAAGCGAACCGCTCCGTGGATTCTGTTTACAACCTGACCGAGCTCGATCAGCGGGTGAAGAAAAACGGCGATCCTTACTTTTCCATGACGCTCGGCGATAAGACCGGGAGTTTGCAGGCTGTGATGTGGGACGGTGTCGACGCGATGTTGAGCCGCGACATTGTTGCTGGTCACTACGTTCGCATTCAGGGCTTCCTCGGCGAATTCCGCGAGGCGCTCCAGCTGACCGTCCAGAAGATCGAGCGCGTAGCGGATGACTCCGTCGACGAGGCGATGTTCCGCCAGGCCAGCCCTCGCCCGCGCGCCGAGATGGAAGCGGAGCTGGACGAGTGGATCACTCGCGTGAAGAACCCGGATTGCCGCCGGCTGCTGGAATACATGTTTCACGAGGAGAGCTTTCGCGAGCGATTCTGCATGGCTCCTGCCGCGGCCCGTGTCCATCAGGCCTACCTCCACGGACTTCTCGAACACACCCTCGCGGTGATGCAACTGGCCTGGGGAATCTCGAACCTCTACAAGCCGATTAACCAAGACCTGCTGATCACCGGTGCGCTGCTTCACGATTGCGGCAAGGTGCGTGAGTTGGATTGGAAGCGGAAGCTCGGCTACACTGATCAGGGGCGGATGCTCGGCCATATCTTCATCGGGGCCACCATGGTCGACCGAGCGGTGCGCACGCTTGAGGAGACGGAAAAGTTCGATCGCCTCACTCACGATTTGATTCTCCACATGATCCTGAGCCATCACGGCAAGCTAGAGTACGGCTCGCCCGCGCTCCCGAAGACGCGCGAGGCGTTGGTGCTCCATTACGCCGATTACACCGAAGCATACATGGCGGCTTTCAGCGAAAACACAAACAAGTCTTCCGCGCGCGGAGAAGTCTGGACACCCTACAACAAGATGTTCCAATCTTACTTGTTTACCGGGGTTGGAATGCCTGCGGGATTCGAAGGCGAGCCGGAGGAGTCTGGCGGCACGGACCCTCTCGATCTCGTCAACGAGAGCAGGCCAGACCCATTTGAAGATATATCAGGAACGGGAGATTCGCAATGAGTGAAGAAGTCACCTCAGAAGAAACATCTTCCCAGGATCGTCGACGTTCCGAACGCATCGGATTCGTCCATTCGTGCCGATTGGAAGTCCTCTCTCCGGCCTGGGCGATCAACAAGGACGTTCTCGAGGGTGAGACAGAAAACATTACCGACCACGGTCTGCGTGTGAACTTTAGCGAGTTCGACAGCAAGTCCGCAGAGGCTTGGCAGGAAGCCGTCTTCGAGGACACGGAGTTGGAAGTTCAGGTCGTCATGTCCGAGATGGAGGGCGATTTGCCGCCGCTCAAGGGGCAGATAGTTTGGGTGCACTGTCCTCCAGGCGAGGATAGTGGATGCAGTGTTGGTATCCTATTCTCTATCATGTCGGCAGACCAAAGCCGGGCCTTGCACGAGTTAATCGCCTCGCCGGAAGAGTAACCTCAAAAGATCATGGGAATCGGGCGCAGGATCTCCAGAGCCATTCGCCGCGAGGGCTACGGCCGCGTTGCGGGGCTACGCGTGCGCCTGAGCGGGAGTCGCCGCGCCCGCAGGAACATGGGTCGCGTGCTGAAGACCTTCGGTGGCGGGGTGGCGTACGGTACGCTGGTTGAGCCGCGCTGGCTGGAGACCACCCTGGTTGAGGTCTCCATTGCCGATCTGCCGCCCGCGCTCGACGGCTATCGAATCGCCCACCTGACAGATATTCACTATAGCATGACCGCCGGGCGGAACTTTTTGGCGCGGGTCGTCGAAAAAACAAACGCACTCGACCCGGACTTGGTGGCGTTGACCGGCGACTTCATCGCCAAGAACCCGAAGAACCTCCACCGTTGTATGTCACTGCTCAGCGATCTCAGGGCTTCCGACGGCCTGTGGGCATCGCGCGGCAATCACGACTACCACGCGAGCATCGAACAGTTCCGGGGAGCCTGCCTCGAAGCGGGGATCCGGCTTCTGGAAAACCAGCACGCGATTATTCGACCCACGCGGCGCCATTGGAACGGCGAAGAAATGCGGCTGCCCGATGTCGAGGATGGCTTTGTTCTCGCCGGGGTGGGTGACATGTGGGAGGGGGAGTGTTCGCCGGGCAAGGCGCTCCACGGCGTCAAACCCGAGCGCCCGATTATTCTCATGTCGCACAATCCCCAATGCGCGGAGCTCATTTCCGAGTCGCAAGGCATCGACCTGATCCTATCCGGACACACCCACGGCGGCCAGATCCGCCCCCTCGGCAAGGTCCTGCCGATCTTCACCGATGGTTCCACCAAGTACGCGAGCGGATTGGTTGAGTCGGAGCATACGGTCGTCTACATTAGCCGGGGAGTGGGAACCAGCTCCCTTTACTTCCGCTGGAACTGCCGCCCGGAAATCGCCCTCATCACACTGCGTTCGCCAGGTGCTCATGCCCCAAACCACGATGACCAAAGATAGCCCAACGATCGGACCTGTGCGTGTTGTGCAGCTGTGCGCCGTGGACTTTACCGTGCGCCAGTTTATCGCCCCCCTCGCGCTCGCGTTGGAGGGAGCTGGCTACGACGTGCGCTGCGCCTGCACCAAGGGGCCTCATTGGGAGGAGCTCCACGAGATTGGCGTCTCCATGATTGAAATGCCGATCGCCCGCAGCGCGAACCCGTTCAAGGCGTGGCGAAGCGCGTACGAGTTGTTCCGGTTTCTTCTAAGGGATAAGCCCGATGTGCTCCACGTTCATACGCCCGTGGCGTCAATGGTTGGGCGCCTGGCGGGGTGGCTCGCCGGGGTGCCGACGATCATCTACACGGCCCACGGGTTCTACTTCCACGACCGAATGCCGAAGCGAAAACGGTTCGTCCACGTCACCCTCGAACGGATCTTTGGCTTGTTCAACGACTACCTGTTTTGCGTGAGCAAGGAAGACGCACAATTCGCGCGCAAGCTTTCCATCACGCGCGGGGATGCGGTTTTTTACGTCGGCAACGGGGCGTCGCCGGAGCGCTTTGATCCGGAGAGGCTTCGCATTGAAAGTCGCGGCCGCATTCGCGACGAGGCAGGCATCCCGCCCGACGCCGCCGTGATCACGATCATGGGCAGGCTCGTTCGCGAGAAGGGGTATCTTGAGTTTTTCCAGGCCGCGCGCGACATCGCCTCCGCTCATTCTGGAGCGCACTTTCTCGTCGCCGGCGATACCGTGGTGAGCGAGCACGACGGTGCAAAGGAAGAGATCATGGAAGCCGCCAAGGCGCCGGAGCTGCGCGGGCGCGTTCATTTCATGGGAATGCGAAGCGATGTGCCGGAGCTCCTCGCCGCCTGCGACGTCTTTTGCCTCCCATCATGGCGCGAGGGAATGCCTGTGAGCATCCTCGAAGCGATGATGATGGGCCTTCCCATCGTTGCCACAAAGATTCGCGGCTGCCGGGAGGAAGTCGTCGACGGCGAGACTGGATTCCTCGTCGACGTCAACGCGCCGGAAGACCTCGCCGGGGCGCTCGGGTATCTGCTCGCGCATCCTGAACGCGCCGCCCAAATGGGCGAAGCCGGTCGCCAACGTGCCCTCGCGAAGTTCGACGAAAACAAGGTGCTGCGCCATCAGGTGGAGCTCTACAAAAAGCTCGTCGGAAAGCCGGAAGAGTCATGAGGTATCTTGTTGTCGGCGGAACCGGGCACACCGGCGAGCGGCTGGTGCGCAGGCTTCTTCGCAAGGGGAACGAAGTGCGCGTGCTCACGCGGCGGACCGAAGAGGACGAAATCCTCGATGGGCTGGTTGAGTGGGGCGCGATTCCTTGCCACGGTGACTGCAACAAGCGGTGGACGCTTTGGGAGGCGCTGGAGGGCTGCGACGCGCTCGTTTCCTGCGCGCATATTCGTTATTCCGATGTCATCGTGCAGGCGTGTCAGACACTCGGCGTGAAGCGCTACCTGCAGATGAGCAGCACCCGACGCTTTACGCAGTTCCCCTGTCCCAGCAGTCTCGAAGTCATCGCCGGTGAGGAGGAAATCGAGGCGAGCGACCTCGATTGGACAATCATCCGCCCGACGATGATCTTCGGCGGCAGGCGGGATCAGAATCTGACGCGACTGGTGGAGTGGTTTCGTAAGCGCCCATGGTTTCCAATTTTCGGAATCGGTCGAAATCTGGTGCAGCCGGTGTTTGTGGAGGATTTGGTCGATGCAATCGAGGCGGCGCTCGAACGGCCTGAAGCAAGCATCGGGCGAGCATTTACAATCGCCGGCCCCGATCCGATTCGCTACCGCAGGTTTCTGCGGGAAGTCGCGAAAGCAGCAGGCAGGCGTCATCCAGTGTTTCCAACAATGCCCTTCCACGCAGCGATGACCGCGTCGAAGTTCGTCCCCGGCTTCATTGCGAGGCGAACGCTCACCCGCGAACAAATCCGCCGCCTCGCAGAAAACAAAGACGCCGACATTACCGAAGCAAAAGAAGCGCTCGACTATTCACCACGGCCGTTCAATGAAACAATCGCAATGAAAGCGAACGGTGAAGCGGAAGTTGAGAAAGTTTACGTTGTTGAGTGAATGGCGGGTGATAGGAATAGGTGTAAGAAGCAGTCTATTTTGCACCCGGCTTCAGCCGGGTGATCGGAGACTTGTCCGTTACTGCACCAGCGCACTTTAGTGCGCTTTGCTCACTGAGCTGGCAACCAAGCCCGCTGAAGCGGGCTGGAGTCTCGGCGTTTGCCCACAGCTCACCGGGCTGAAGCCCGGTGCAACCGAATGGGGGTTGTGGGACGTATCTACTCAAACACCAAGTGTTTGTTCTGCGCTTTTAAAACCATCGATCGGATAGGGGGCGTGGCAGCATGCAGAGAGTAAGAGCTGACCCGGATGCTACGACTTCCGCAGTCTCGGATTCAGTATTGGGTACACGGCGTCGACGAGCAAATTCATGCCGATCAGCAAGGCCGAAAAGAACACCGTTAACCCCATGATGATTGGTGTGTCGCGGTTGTTGACATTATCAATAAACGATTTGCCAAGCCCCGGGATGGCAAAGATTTTTTCGACGACGAGCGATCCCGTCAAGACTCCTGCAGTGACGGGGCCGATATACGTAACAACGGGCGTGAGCGCGTTGCGGAGCGCGTGGCGGGCGATGACGCGCCGCGGCGAGAGGCCCTTCGCGCGGGCGGTGCGTACGTAGTCTTGGCGCAACGCGTCGAGCATCGTCGAGCGCGTTAGTCTCAAAATCGCCGCAAAGGGAAACGCCGCCAGACAGGCCGCCGGGATCCACAATCGCAGGCGGAATATCTCTTCCACAACTCCGCGCAGGAACGGATTGAAACTCTCCGACATTTCAAAAGGTACCTGTGATAAATGCCAATCCGTTGCGGGAAAGATCCCCCACTTTCGCGATAGATAGAAAATCGCCAGCGATGCTAAAACGAAACTGGGCACACTGACCCCGCCGAGCGCCATGATCGATCCGGCGTTGTCGACGATTCGGGTGTGATACACGGCGCACATCGCGCCAATTGGAACACCGAGCAGAATCGCGAGGATCATCGCCCGCACACCGAGCCGGAGCGAATTCGGCAGATAGTATCTCAGCACGTCGCGAAGGGTCCAGCCCTTGAGCTTGCGCGACGGCATCGAATCGAGCACGAGAAGCTTGCCCATGTGCAGGAAGTACTGCTCGTAAATCGGGCGGTCGAGTCGCCACTCGCTGCGCAACTGATCCTTGAGCGTCTGGCTAACGCGACCCTCACCGAACACCGCGTCCTCGCCCGCCGCTTTGGTCAGGAAGAAGCAAAGCGTCGCGACGAGCACGAGCGTGAGAAATCCGATCGCCAGTTTTCCTAAGAAATACTTCATGGTTGGTGAGACTCGATCTCGCGCAAGAGAAGGTCCGCGGAGACAGATTCCTTGTGTACGGTCTCAGCGAGATAGATATGCCGTTTGCCCGATTCGAGTTTGAGCGGCGCCCACGACTTTCGCTCGGATTCCGCACCTGCGGCATCGTAAAAAACCGAGCTGATTTCGAACGTCATCGAGTCGGTGGGCTGGAGGTTTTCAACGACGACGCGAAGGCGGGGGCGTTCTCCCGGCAAGAAGCGGAAGCTGCGAATCCCCAGTTTGCCTTCGAGAGATTCGAGCGAGGGCTGATCGGATTGAACGCGCGTTTCGGCGATGGGATTCGATAAGGGAGGCGGTTCTTCGACTACGGGGCTCTTCCCGCCGCAACTCGCAGCGAGGACGAAGACTGAGATCAAAACGACGAACCGAACCATGCAAGGACTCCAAAGAATTCCAGCGCAACCCACGCCCTACGAATCAACGCCAACGCCGTTGCAAGGCAAGCCTAAGGTTTTCGAGATCGATCCCCACTGGGCTCGCCGGCGGCCCGCCGGCGTGTTTTGAAGTCTCCGATGTCGCAGTGGATTCGTATACGATTGCAAGGAAGGCGGTGAATGCATTCCCGGTGATCGGTAGCAGTTTCACGCGCCAGCGAGCCCCGGGCTTACTCTTTCTTCAGTTCGGCGAGGAGGTAGTCCTTCACTTTGTCGAGGCCGATGCGGACTTGTTCCATGGAGTCCCGGTCGCGAATGGTGACTGCTTGATCTTCGAGCGAGTCGACGTCGACGGTGATGCAGTAGGGTGTGCCGATTTCGTCTTGGCGGCGGTAGAGTTTACCGATGGCTGCGGTGTCGTCGTAGACAGTGTAGAACTCTTTCTTCAGATCGCGGGCGAGGTTGCGTGCCATCTCGACCAACTCGGGGCGGTTCTTGAGGAGCGGGAAGACGGCACACTTCACCGGTGCGAGGTCCTTATGCAGCTTCAGCACGACGCGTTTGTCGTCGCGAACTTTCTCCACCGTGTAGGCGTCACAAACGAATGCAAGCAGCGAACGGTCGGCGCCGGCTGACGGTTCGATGACGTAGGGAACGTAGCGCTCGTTCATCTCCGGGTCGAAGTAGCTCAGGTCCTTGCCGCTGAATTCCATGTGGCGCTTGAGGTCGTAGTCGGTGCGGTTGGCGATGCCTTCGAGCTCCTGCCAGCCGATGGGGAACAGGTACTCGATGTCGCCGCAGGCCTTGGAATAGTGAGCGAGCTCGTCGGCAGCTTGATTGCGCAGGCGGAGGTTTTCCTTCGCGATGCCGTAGCGGTAGTACCAGTTCATGCGCGATTCGACCCAGTGTTCGTGCCACTGCTCGTCGGTCCACTCGCCTTCTTTGCAAAGGTGGCCGGGCTTACAGAAAAACTCGATCTCCATCTGCTCGAACTCGCGCGTGCGGAAGATGAAGTTGCGGGGCGTGATCTCGTTTCGGAAGGACTTGCCGATCTGCGCGATGCCGAAGGGAACCTTCCGGCGCATGGAGCTTTGCACGTTTGAGAAGTTGACGAAGATGCCCTGAGCGGTTTCCGGTCGGAGGTAGACCTGCGCGGCGCTTTCGACCACGGGGCCGACGTGAGTGGTGAGCATGAGGTTGAAGGCACGGGGCTCGGTGAGCTCGCCACCGTCGTCCGGTGAGTACTTTGCCGTCTTGGCCGAGCCGGCGATCTCTTCGATCTTAACGCGACGGCCTTCGAGGTTGAGGTGCTTTTCCCAATACTGCTTATAGAACTCTTTGGCCTTCTTCTTTGTCGGCGCCCAAAGCTTTGCGCCGACGATCGGCGTCGGCTCGCCGTCGGTCACATCGACGAACTCGTAGGCGGTGATCTCTTCCTCGAAAAGTTGGTCGGCGCGGTAGCGCTTCTTCGACGGACCGAGGGAATCGCAGAGCGGATCGGTGAACGTGTCGACGTGGCCCGATGCTTCCCAGGTGCGCGGGTTCATCAGGATCGTCGCGTCGAGTCCCTCGATATCATCGCGCTCGTAGACGTTCGCGCGCCACCACGCATCGCGGATGTTTCGCTTCAACTCGGCACCGATGGGGCCGTAGTCGAACGTGCCGCCTAGGCCGCCGTAAATGTCTGAGCCGGGAAAGATGATTCCCCGCCGTTTGCAAAGGGATACGATGGTGTCGAGTGTGAGGTTGTCTGCCCGCTGTACTTTTTCCGCCGCGCTCATGTGATTGCCTTCGAGTAGGTGATGCCAAAAGAGCAGCCACCCTAGGGACCGCTCCGGTCGCGAGGAAAGCGGAATGTTGCCGAGTGTGAGAGGCTGGCGCGGTGGTTAGAGGCTGGAGTCACTCAAAACGCGAAACGTCCCGAGTTGATCTGCCTCGATTGTGATGGTTCGATCGGCTTTGTCATAGATGCTATCGGCTCTGTCCCCACCAATCGTGACAACTGGGGAATCGCCGACTTGGTTCGCTTCCTCTACGGTGAGTTGAAGCGTGATGGTGGCCGACTGCCAATCGCGGCGGTTGGTGCGAAGCTTCCACGTGAGCGGAGCGGTAAGGACAACCGTCGTAGCCGAGGAGCCTGCCTGACCGGTGCCCGCTCCTGTGGCAAAGGCGATGCGGCACCGGCCAAGGCCACCCGAGGTTTGAGCCGGGAAGCCGCCCGCAGAGCGCATCGGCGCGCGGCCCTGTTTGTGAATGATTGTGTACTTTTCGGGGGCCGTCTTCGGATTGTTCCCATACACGAGCCAAACCCGACCACCGAAACGCGCGTCCCCGGGCGATGCAAACGGGGCAGCGATGAGGACGTCCGACGCGCCATCGCCGTCGACGTCGCCGGCGTGGACCGCCGTGTATCCAGCCATGCCCGAACCGGAGTTACATGTGAATTTGATTCCCCGTTCCGCGGGTAGGTCTGAAAGGGTGAGGTCGTTCCCGAAGCTGATCGGTGCGTCGCCCCCGAAGATGAGCCACGCCGCACCGCTTTTCATTTGGCCGAAATTTGTCTCCGCGCCGAAACCGGGTTCCGTGACGATCAGGTCAGCGAAGCCATCGCAGTTGAAGTCACCGGCGGACGAGACACTGAACCCTGCAAAGTTCCCGAGGGCGGTACCTTTCAGGCGAATCCGGCGACGTTCGGGGATGACATCGACGCTGGTCGAGTCCATCGAGTTGACCATCGAACCTCCGCCAAAGATCACCCACGCCTCACCGATGCGTTGATCGCCGCCGAGGGTCGGGTCTCCCGCATGCGGAGCTCCGAGCACGATATCGCCAAAGCCGTCGCCGTTGAAGTCGCCAATACCCGCGATTGAAAACCCGAGACGCGAATCCGTGTTTGCGCCGTAGAAGCGGAAGCTGTGGCGACGGTTCGTGTGACGAAGTCGAATCCTTCCCGTGCGCCCATCGGCGCGCGGGCCTCCGAGGAGGAGGCGAACCTCGCCGATGTTGTGACCGTCGGCATTGTCCCCGAACCACGCCCCCGCGATTCCGTCGTCGAAACCGTCGCCGTTGAAATCGCCAGCTCCGGAGATACTCAGGCCGAGGTGGTCGCGCTCGGCTGCACCTTCCCATGCGGCAAACCGCGACCGGTCGGTTTCCTGTAACGTTCGGGTATCAGGAGAGAGAGCATCCCCGCCGTAGAGCAGCGCGGCAGTTCCAGCCTTATAGAGGTCGCCGGGGTTGCTGCCGGGGATGCCGAAGAACAGGTCGGCAAGTCCGTCGCCGTCGAAGTCGCCCGCCGGAGACGTCGCGTAGCCAAGATACTCGCCGCTGTTCTCGCCGACAATCGACGCGATGACTGTGTGTTCCGCGTCGCCGAAGCTGGCACCGGAAATGATTCGCAGTGCACCCTCTTCGTTGCCGAGTCCCGGCGAAGGGGGAAAGCTGCTCAGCACGAAGTCGGCAGACCCGTCACCGTCGATGTCGCCGGCACCGCCGATCGCGCTCACTGAATCCTTCGCACCGATTGCGAGCGTTGAAAGCTCCCCGCCGATTCCGCCTAGATAGATCTTCGCGGATACCTGTTTGTCAGCTTCCGGAGAGGCGACGCTGATTAGGCCGAAGTCGTCAAAGCCGTCGCCGTTGATGTCGCCGAGGCCGACGGCTCTCATGCCCAGGTGCGCGCTATTGCAATCGCCGTCGAAGGATTGGATGCGGAGGTCGGTGGAATCGGGGTCGTCGAGGTTGACGGAGGTGGGCGTAGCCGACGCCACCCCGACCGCTGCAGCGAGTACCAAAGCGGCCTGATGAAGCCTGATCGAGTGCCTGTTCGGGCGGTGCGCAATTCTCATCACTTAGAGTTTACGCACAGGGAGCGGTTTTCTGCACAAAAAAACTTCAGGAGGGGCGGCTCACTTTCGATTATGGGAGCGCATTTGGTGCTCGCGCCTGATCCCCATGGCGCCCTGCTCCTTGAGTTCGTCTTTGATTTTGAGCATCTCCCGGTCGTTGGGATGGATGTGGAGCGCCTGCAGGCAGAACGTCCACGCCTGCTGCGTATCCCCTTCCGCCTGATAGGCTTCGATGATATCTTCATAAATCTCAAACGTCAAATCGGGGACCAGTTCCTTCCCCGGGGAAGCGATCATCCGCAGCGTATCGCCCATGAAGCGGGCCTGCTTTGTCTTGTGAGCGATGACGTTGTTCATCAGGGCGATGACTTCGTGGATTTGCTCGTAGACGAAGCGGAGCAAATCAAGCGGGAGATGCGTGCGCACCGCTGTTTTCATGATGTCGACGAGAAAGCCGAGGTCGCGCGGCTCGACCCAGGAACGGCGCGACCACTGAGTATTGGTGGACTTGTATTTGTACTCAAGAAGCCGCATGGCGTGCTGGGTCCAGATGCGGTAGACGATTTCCATACACTCATAAAGCGTCTGTGTGCGGTTGTCGCCTTCCGCGGACAGCATCTCCACATCGGGGATTCGCTTGGCGACGATGAGCGCCGTTTCCTCGCACTCCCAGAGCATGTTAAACGGCGCGCGCCCCTTGGCGCGGTCGTACTGCCCCGCGAGAGTGATGATCTCATTAATCGCAGAGACCACGTTCGTGCTGATCTCCTTCTGCATGAGATAGTCGGCGAGGACGTGGTGGGCGTCGTGAAAGTGAGCGAGCTCAAGGTGGCGGCGCGATGCCGCGACTGCTTCCTCAAGCGACTCCGCGTGGGGGAGGTTGTTGAGCCTCTCCCGCGCCTTGGCGGGCGGTTTCACAACGGCGATGTCGCGCTTGAATTGGGCACGCGAAACTGTCTCCTTCTTCGGAGGGCGGGCGGCGGTGGGCTTCTTGGGGGCGGCTTCTGGCTCGGGCGTTTGTTCGTGCCGGGGGAGCGTGAAGTTCACCTGGCTCTCGGTCTTTTGATAGGTGCTCGGCTTGCGCGGAGGCATTGGTGGCTGAGGGTGTGAGGGAAAATTCTCCGGCGTCGGCTTGCCAATGGCGTTGGTTTGCTCGGCGATAACGAAGCGGATTCGGTCGACGCCAGCGCGGGCGAGTAGGCGGACGATCTCCCGGAATTCCTGCACGCTGGGGTGATCAGTTTCACCCACCTCTTCGGGATGGAGCCCGGAAAGAAAGAGGCCGAAATACCCGCGATCGCTGAGGATGCGGTGGTCGGGCGAGGTGATGCCGAGCCTTCTCAGAAACTCAAGACAACGCCTCTCCTCGGCCGGTGTGAGTGGAGCAGCCATGTTTCGACCCCCTTGGCCGTCACGGTTCAAGCTGACTCATTGCTGACTGTGAGCATTGGGCTGGGGATAGTACGGTGTCAAGATCACCGACCGAAGGAAGCGAAAAATGGGGAAATGGAGGAGTGCCCGTTCCGCGTCGCTCAGGTGAGGTCTTTGAACATCTCGTTGAGCTTCGATTCGATGTATTGGACGGATTTCACGAGGTTCTTGTTCTCCGACTCGTCGACCTTGTCCTTGCCAATGATGGAGGTGACTGTGGTCACGAATTCCTTGGCCGCTCCGCGGATTTGACCGCTGGTCGTACTACGACCGTGCAGCATACAGAGGATCAGGCGGTCGGCGACGACGACGTAGTGGATTTTGTCGATCTCGGCGCCGTAGAACTTGACGGAAACCTCGGGGCTGCTGGCGCGAGAAACCATGGCGTTGAGAGCGGCGATGACGCCTGCGGCCACGGCTCCCATGTTTTCCTGGGAAATCGGGTGGAAGTCTCCGGAGGAGGAAACGATGCAGCCGGTGCGGTCGATGAGGAGGGCACAGCGCGCGACGCTTGCCTCGATGAGCGCTTCGAGCGCCTCGTCGATTTGCTCGAGTGCGTCCGAAGAGAAGTGAACAAGCCCGGTTCCTGTAAGGTTTCGCCGCGCCCGGTCGCTGGATTGGGTCATAGGTCTAAGCTGCTCCTGGAGTTCCTATTGGCGTATGGAGCCGAATTGTTGAGTGAGCGTTTCATTGAGCCGTTGAATCACCTCGGCGCATACCGCGCGGAACGTTTCGACGACTCCCTTGTTCTGAATCGCAACAGCTTCGAATGAGCGACAGCCGCGCTCATTGATCACTTCCTCAAACTCTTCCGTCGGCGTGATGAAGAACAGATCGCGCTTGTTGTATTGGTAAACCAGCGGGATCGTGCTGTAGTCGTAGCCGTAATCCTTCAGCATTCCCTTGAGATCTTCGAGGGAATCCATGTTGTCCTGAAGCCTGCTCTTGTCGCTATCGGCCACGAAGACGAGGCCATCGACACCGTTGAGAACCATCTTGCGGGTCGAGCGATAGTACGGCTGTCCGGGGACGCCATAGATCAGAAACTTGGTCTTGAAGCCCGCGATATCGTCGAGGTCCATCGAGAAGTAATCGAAGAACAGGGTGCGGTCGCCTTCCGTATCGATGGAGGAGAGCGCGGTCTTGTTCTGATCCGGAATGATCCCGTGGATGTTCTGAATATTGGTAGTCTTCCCGCCGAGGCTTGGCCCGACGTAGACGACCTTGCAGTTTATTTCGCGTGTCCGATAATTGATGCTCGGCATTGTGAACTTTCCGTACCGCTGTGCAGTCTCGTTGTTGCGTGATCGTGCTGGTGATCCATCGCTGGGGGGCGCCACAAAAATCCCCGCCGCACGACTGAGACCGGAATGTGCCACCCCTACCCGAGTCTCCTCAAGCATTTAGTTTTGTGTTTCACCTTGAAATGATCCGTCGAACTGCTTGCGACCGGGCTTGCGACCGCCCTCCTCATGGCCGCCTTGACCGCAAACCGGGGCTTTTGCGTTGAAGCACCGGCGCGCCTTGCACAGCATTTGCTCCCTCCAGCAGAATCTGGCGCTCCGCGCCCATTACCCGGGAGATGTGTACCCTTGAGCGACGAGCAGCAGCAAAGCAGTGAGCCTTCGACACGGAAGCCCGGCTTCTTCAGCCGACTCTTTACGGCAAAGGAAGTCGCCCCGCCTCCCGAAGAAGCCGTGGCCACCGAGCCGCCAGAGGCTCCTGCCGAGGAAACGGCGCACCCCGAGGAATCCGGTGAAAAGAAGAAGGGCGTATTCAAGCGCCTGTTCGGCAGCAGTGATGAATCGGCCCCGCAGGCTGAGGAAGCCGCCGAGGCCGTCGAGAAGATGTCCTGGTTCGAGCGTCTCCAGAGTCGGCTGCGCAAGGGGTCCGGCAGCTTTATGGGGGCGATCCGTTCAGCAGTTGGGCTAAGCGGGAAACTGGACGACGAGACGATTGAGCGGATCGAGGAGATCCTCGTCGCTGCGGACGTGAACATGGAAACGACGCTCAAGATCGTCGAGCAGGTCCGTAAGCGCGCGAAAGCAGAGCGCGCCGAGGGCACTGATCAGATCATGAAGTGCATCCGCGACACCATCGAGGAAATCTTCACCGGGCACACCAAGCCCTTCGAGCCGCACCACCCCGGCGGCCCCTATGTCGTCATGGTCGTTGGCGTGAACGGTGTGGGGAAAACGACGACCGTCGGCAAGATGGCAAAGCGCTGCCGCGACGCCGGGCTTAAGACGATGCTCGTGGCGGGAGACACGTTCCGCCCCGCTGCGATCGAGCAGTTGGAAGTTTGGGCGAAGAGAACCGACAGCGAGTTCATGAAATCCGCGCCGGGAGCTGACCCGAGCGGCCTCGTATTCGACGCGCTCAACGCCGCCAAATCGCGGGGCGTTGATGTCGTCTTCGTCGACACGGCAGGGAGGCTACACACCAAGACGAGCCTCATGCAGGAGCTCGGCAAAGTCGAGCGGGCGATGAAGAAGATCATTCCCTCCGCGCCGCACGAAACGCTTTTGGTGCTCGACGCGACGACGGGGCAGAACGCTGTCCAGCAGGTGAAGATTTTCGGCTCGGCGGTCCCGCTTTCCGGTTTAGTGATGACCAAGCTCGACGGCACCGCGAAGGGCGGCATCCTGCTCACCATCCGCGATCAGTTCGAGGTGCCGATTACACTCATCGGCGTCGGCGAAGGCGTGGACGACCTCCGCGACTTCGAGCCGCACCAATTCGTCGCCGCGCTCTTCGGTGATGAGGTTACGAATCAGCCTGCTTTGTAGTTTGTTGGAGTCATGTCGCCGGAGTGCTCCGGCGCGTCTTCCAGAGACAGCATGCCGATCGGGTGGTTGAGGACTTCGGCGTTGTGGATTCGCTGCAGGAACAACCCGCCTAGTCCGCCTGCAAGCGCGACGACAACCAGATCGCAGCAGAAGAACGCAATCGGGCCGATCCAATTCATTGCACTCGAATCTGTCAGGATGATTGTCGACAAGGTGATGATGAACACCAGCGCGATTCCGCACTTTGTGTTTATGCTCCGCCCCTTGAGCGGGATGACAAATAGCACCATTACCCAACAGACCAATATGTTAATCGCGGATGCATAGTAGAACATTGGCCCTCGTGTAAACTCGTCGCTGATGGTGATTAGAAACCCGCTCGCGGTTAGGCACGCCGGAACGATGGGGAGGTACAAGAAAAGCGCCGACCGGATCAACCTGCCGGAAACCAAAGCGAAGCGCTTTTCGCCCGGGAGCCACGTTTGGCGCGCAGAGACGGCGAGGACTGCCAAGATTCCGACCAACACGATCACCCACGGAAAATCCCTCAGCAGCAGGCTCAATCCTTCACCAAGGGCGAGTGCGATAAGATTGAGCGCGACCAACATCCCTGTGGTCGCGATCAAGAAGTTCCTCAGCGCGAGGCGCCGTGCGATCTTGTTGAGTTGCGATAGGCCCGGAAGCTTTCCTGAAAGGCGCTTTCTCGACGCGCGTTCCCGACCGAACCAATCGTGTCGGATGTAGATGTCGGGCTCGAGCGTGCGAAAGTAAAGTTCCCCCGCGCGGCCGCCGACCACTACGACTGCGAGGAGCAGTAGCGCCAGCGTGAGTAACTCTCCCATCCACCATGTGATCGGGTTTGCTAGGTTTGCCTCCCTCCAATAATCCGGCGCCGTCAAAATGAGGCCCGTAATGTGAACGCCTGTTCCGATGAATGCCCAGAACAGCGGCTCCAAGAAGATCAGCCACTTTGCACTGCTTCTGGCGAGCCACAGGCGCGTGATACGAAGCAGCAACAGGACAGAGAAAACCTGGTAGATAGTTGTCAACACCACGCCGACCGACTGACCCCCAGAGAACCCCAACCACGAAAACGGGTTGGCCACGGGAAGGTCGGCTCCGAGAGATGCGCAGATCAACAGCCCCATCTGCACCGCGATTATGACGAAAACAGAAAGCGCCACTCCCCAGAAGATCGAGCCAAGCGCCACCTCGCGGCTGCTGAGCCGTGTGATTCGGAATTCCTCAAGGCGTCCGGGCACCCGGTAGTCCCGAGCGAAGGTCAGAAACACAATGGGCACCATCACCGCGACAAAGGCCATGGCGAGGAGAGTTTGCAGGGGTTGGGTTGCGTTGGCGAATGGCCCCATGAACGCGGACAGCTGAGGGATCTGATCAATAAACGCGAGGAAACCGATGAATCCCAAGGTCACCAGGATCGTGAGGAAGAATAAACAGAAGTGGGTCCGCGACCGTTTGAGTGGCGAGTTGTATGTAACAATCGGGTTTGCCATAAGGGCCATTCGTCGGTCGGGTTACCTAGATTAGGATGATGATGCCATCACTTCGCGGAGCAACCGGGAAAGGCAGCCGTGCAGTTTCCTGTTCCGCTCACGGCGGGGCGGGGGTTGACTGGTCAGGGAGATTCGGACTTGGCGCACGACACAACAACCACGGACCTGGCAGTAATCGGCGGCGGCGTCATCGGGTTGAGCTGTGCGCTTCAGATTCGCGCGAAGTTCCCCGACTGCTCGATCACGATTGTCGACGCGCCAAACCGTCCGGGTGTCGCCTCGCGGGCGGCGGCGGGAATGCTGGTGCCGCTGGCAGAGTTTCACGACGACTCGCCCCTCTTCCGCCTCGGGATAGAAAGCTACTGCCAATGGCCGCAATTTCTCGCCGAGTACGGTGGCAGTTCCGCGCCGGAGATCGACTCCACCGGAGCGCTCGTGCCCTCCGGCCACGACGAGGCGTTGCGGGGAGAGCTTGCCGCGCGCTTCGCGCGACTGCACTCGCCCGAGGTCGCCTCGCTCACGGCCTCCGACGTGCGCGCGCTCGAGCCATTGCTCGACGGTGACGTGTGGGACTGCGCCTACAAGATCGAAGGTGCGGTCGTCGACCCCCGGCGCGTCCACGAGGCGCTGACGGCAGAAGCCACCTGCCGGAGCATCGCTTTCCATCCCGGCGAAGTTGTGGAAGTGGAGCTTGCCGGATCGCCCAACGTGGCCCGCGCGCTGAAGCTTGCAGATGGGGGGCGCATTGAGTTTGAGCGGCTTCTCCTGTCGACCGGTGCGTGGTCGCAGAGCATCGGCGAGAAGCTGGGGCTCTCCGTCGAACTGATCCCGATCAAGGGGCAAGTCGCGCGTCTGGCAGCGCCCGATGGTGCGCTCCGCCATGTCGTGCACACGACACCGATCTATTTCGCACCGCGCGCAGGAGAGGGAATTCTCATCGGCGCAACGATGGAAGACGCTGGCTTCGACCCCACCGTTACCGAAGCGGCCATGAATGACCTCCGCAGGATGGCGCAGGCGTTCTCGACAAGGATTTCCGAGCTGCCGCTGGCGGAGTCGTGGATGGGCTTTCGCCCGAAGTTCCCCGACGGCGCACCAGCGATCGGATGGAGCAGCCGCGTCAGCAATCTGCTCGTCGCGACGGGCCATTTCAGGAACGGAATCCTGCTCACGCCTGCCACGGGCAGACTGATCGCCGAATGTTTCGGAACGGGCGCGAACGCGCCGGGCAGCGCCTTCGACCCGACGAGGCTTGGCATCTGATGGATCGTTCGGAGTCCCCACCCGCCACTGCGGCACCGTCCCGGCAAGCGCTGTTGCTGCTGCTGTTTCCGGTTCTGCTGGTTCTCGCTTATCTCAGCTACCACGCCGCCAACGACGCGCTGTGGACAGATGAGCTTTTTTCGCTGACGCTGGCCGAGGATTCGCCGAGCGAGCTGATCTCGCGGTTGTGGGGTTATCAGAAGGGCTACTACGATCACCCGCCTCTGTACTTTCTCCTACTACACAATGTGTTGTTCTTTGCGAACTCGCCGTGGGCGCTTCGGCTGCTATCGATGATTTGTGTCGGGCTTGCCGGGGGAGTGCTCGCCCTGCTGGCGCACCGGCGCGGAGCCTCTGCGGAGGCGGCACTGGCGTTTTCGTCGCTATTCGTGCTGCATCCGCTAATGATCGAGAACGCGAACTTTGTCCGCATGTACGCGCTCATGGTGTTGCTCGGGTCGCTCATGCTGATGGTGGTCGACCAGCTTACCAAGAGCGACGGGCAGCCCCGTTGGAAGTGGGTAGCGTTCGTGGGGCTGCTATTGGCGACGATGATCTACACGAGCTACTTCGCCCTGCTTCTTGGGGTGGGGATCGGGATGCTGGGGCTCCTCTGGGCGCTCTTTCCCGAGTTCTTCAGGGTGCCGTCACGCCAAAGCGGAATTGCGCTCTTGCTCGGCGGAGCGGGCGCACTCCTACTAGTTGCGCCGTGGTTCCCGGTGATACTGAAGCTCGCGGGAAACGAGTCCGCCGAGGGCTTCCCCGCGCAACGATGGGTCGAGCTGGCCTCGTTATTCGAGGGGATTGGCGGCGGTTGGCTCGGGTTGTTGCTGCTCGCTGCCGGTTGGTTGGCATTGATGGTGAAGGGGAGCGATCGTCGGTGGCTCGTTGCTCTACTCGCGGCGTTCTTGATCGTTCCGCTGGCGATTCTCGCCCTCGCCGCGCCGCCCGACAGAGCGGTCAAGTTGCAGTACCTGATCTTCGCAGTCCCGCTCGTGTTTCTCGGCGCATTCGAGGGATGGCTCGCCGCGATCGGAGATGGCCGACGAACGATTACGGCGCTTGCGGTGGTCGCCATTGCCTTTGGAGTTTTCTCGTGGCGAAGCACCGTGCAGCGCCCGCCGGATTGGTGGGCGGTTGCGGAGATTCTCGATCGCCAGGCCACGCCCAATGAGGTCATCATGACCGGCGGATTTCTTTCGGGCGAGGGCGTTGTGTATCACATGAGCGAACCGACGGCGCACAGTTTCGCCCACTACCAGACGAGTCTCGACGATTTCTATGTGACGAGCCGCGACCCGGCGACGGTGTGGTATGTGAACGTGGTGCAGCTGCCGAAAGCGTTCGAGGATATTCACAATCGGTACTTCCCCTGGCGGGGCGAGGTCGCGACCGCGCCGGA
>JAUIJJ010000337.1 GCA_030431385.1 bacterium
GCAAGTTGAGAAACCAACGCTGCTTCCGGCCTCTGTATAAACGTAAGTCTTTTGCTTCCCACTTTGGCTCGAATAGCAAATTGTGATGTTCTCTTTGAATCTGAGATATAGACCCATGAAATCGACATTCAAGAGTGTTGTCGCAATCCTAGGATCAACTCTTAGGAATGTCTCTTCTATGTCATACTGAGTTCCCCTCATTTCCATCCCGAACGTTGCCCCATCCACAGGAACGGTGAGAAACCTTCGTGCGTAGTTTGTGTCGAGCCATATCGCCTGCCCCGGTGACTCGAACAGTGGACTGGAGTAGCGAATGAGAAACTGCTGATCGACATCGTAAGCTTCGCCAACTCCAAAACTCAGTCCGCTCTTCACTGTTCGTTCAACAACGTGCCACTCATCTTCTCCACTTGGTAGCACTTCCATACGCACGGGGAGTGGAGGTAACCCTTCAACGCTTCCGCTTGAAACGGAACCGGCATTACCCGTGACATCGTTGACGTCGACGTAGTATTGAAGCGCGGGAGCGGGTGTAGGGAGAATCTGAACATCGTCCGGCTGTGAAGCACCGACCGCAGTCAGCAACGCCGTCATCAATCCCACGCTGCCGACCTTGAATATGCACTCTGCATTATGGTATCTCATGGTACCTTCCTCCGGTAGGTCTCAGCACTGTACCGTGTTCCGGGCAGGGTTGCCTTCCTGATTCACGATTGCCGCGAAGCCTCGCTGCGTCAAGAAGCCGTGGTCGTAGCTGGAGTTCCCGACGCGGTCCCGAGCAAGCCATCCTGTGCTCGATCCCGGCGGCGCCCAGCCAACCGGAGTCAGCTTCCCGGAACTTGTGCGATGCGGAGACGAGTCGGCTCTCACCTCCCACTTCTCGGACTCAGTGCTCACACGATCTCAATCAAGACCACTGTACTGTGCTAGCGCTTTAATCTTCTTCGGATCGGGGGGAGTTCGTTTCTGCCCCATTCGATGAGTTCCTTGTCGTCCTCAGTTCCCGAACGACCGCAAATCTTTCGGAAATTGGGGCAAAAGAATCTCAAGTTCTTCCAATGGTACCAGTTCTCAAGGCCCACCGTTTGGTCTTCGTCTTGCCTTCTGAGATCGAGAAAGAGGAGGTCTTGATAGATGTCGTCGAGCGCCCGAAAGCACATCACAGGAAGTTCAGGGTGCCAGAGCGGCTTTGTTGTGCCTGCCTTTTGTCCACTCAATAGTGTATATACAGCTACAAAGCGAGCGACTTCTTCTCCTGTGAGTGCATCACGAATGAGAATCAAATCACCCCCACCTCGCCAGGACATCGAGATAGACCAAATGATCAAGTGGATTCTTTCTTTCGAGTCTTCGGTGATGAAGCCGATAGAGCACAGTATCCAAATGAGTGGATGTAGAAAGAAAACGTGAATCACTGCGATTGGTATGCGAAGCAAGCAGCCGAGGGTCAGGAACAATGGATTGCCGCGTTTCCAATGGTGCTCCGCGATCAGGTCCAGTTTGCCATGCCTGTATTCATTTCGAAGCTGGTAGCTCACCGTTAAAAACTTACTCCAATCCTGACTTTCCTGAACACATTCATAGGGATGTTCAGGTAGCTTCGCATGGCAGTTTCGTGCCCCGTGAGAAGGTCTCTTCCAAGGTCAATCTCTCCTCCTTGTTGGCTGGTACAGATTCAGCCTGTTCCAGACTTCTATTTCTGTCAAGTCGCTGAACGAACCGAATTGGTTACCGAAGGTGAATGTCTCGTTCCGGATATCACGGGTCCACTCAACGCTGATGTGCCTTCGCGGCTAGATGGGGGGCAAGTCGCAGGGGCGGTTTGCGCAGCTGCCCCCTCCGCGAGGGCCTTTCCCCTTTTCCCTCGACTTTGTGAAAAAAATCACAGACACTCCTTTTCACCAGCGAGAGTTGGCCCGGGCGGCGATTTTTTGCTCGCTTAGGCTCCCGTCTCTCCTCCTGTAGAACGCTGAATAGGCTCCTGTTAGATGCTCGCTGGTGAGTTCTCCGCCCTTTTGCCGTGATGAGTATGGCCGCTGCGATTTCCCGACTGTCGAACCGTGCTACCCTCGATGCCAAGCTCGCGATTTGGCTTGGTGGGGGAGTCCTGCTTTGCGCCGTGGCCGTCGCGCTGCCCTTTGAGTACGGGCGGCGGCAGGGCGAGGTGGAGGCGCGTTCGCGGCCAGCCGTCGACGTTCCCGAGGACGTCTCCGCCTGGCTCGTACCCAGCGAGCCGATGATGGTTCGCGGCGCGGAAGTCTTTCGGTTGAACTGCGTCGCCTGCCACGGTCCCGAGGGACGAGGCGATGGCCCCGGCGGTCAGATGCTGGCCATTCCTCCCAGAGATTTCCGAGGTACCCGCGACGCCTGGAAGAACGGCTGGGAGCTTGATTCGATTCGCGCGACCATCACATCCGGAATCGGCAAGATGCCCCCCTTCCCCGCGCTTTCGATGAAGGATAAGTTCGCCGTCGCGCACTATGTTCGTGGTGAGTTTCTCTCGATCAACAAAACGGAGCAGCCTGATGCCGCGCCGTGATCTTTATGCACTGATTGCGCTATGGGTGCTCGCAGTGCTGCTCGCCATCGCCACGGTCGCCGTGATGCGCTTGCCCGGTACGACCTCGACGTGGATGACGTCGCCGGCGACGAACATCGCGCACCACGTCCGCGCGAACTGGGCGCTGACGCTGACGCTGCTCCTGCCGTTCCTCTACGGGCCGATCCTCACGCTCGTTTACGCCCTCTGGCGGTTTCGAGCAGGTAAGAGCACCGCGCCCGCAAGATTTAGCAAGAGCGTGAAGCTGGAGGTGCTCTGGACGACACTCCCGGCGATCACGATTATCGCGATCGCGCTACCGGCCTACGGCCTGCTCAAGAAGATCGACGACGCGCCCAATCCGGACCTCATGATCGACGTCGTGGGGCAGCAGTTTTTCTGGCAATACAGCTATCCCAAGTACGACATCACAGTCGTCGATGACCTCACCGGCGCGGACCAGATGGTGCTCCCGCTCGGCAGCGTCGTGCAGCTCAACGGGACCTCGCCGCAGGTGAATCACGCGTGGTGGGTTCCCGCATTTGGTGTGAAGTTCGACGTGCTTCCGGGAAGAGTTTCGACCGCCTGGTTTCGAGCAGAGCAAACGGGCAGCTTCCAAGGGCAATGCGCGGAGTTGTGTGGCGCCCTTCATGCGAACATGCTGATCCACGTTCGGGTCGTTTCGCCTGAAGAGTTCGTCGAGTGGTTGCGCGAGCGCGGCGCCGAGTTGGACGACGAGGACTTGCGAGTCTTCAGCGAGGAGGCCCCCGCATGACCGCCGCCCTTGCAACGCACGAATCCCTCCATCCGCCGCGTTCCTTCGCCCGGTACCTCGCCGCCACAGACCATCGCACCATCGGTCTGCTCCACTTGGGCTACGCGCTGTTCATGGCGGTGGTCGGGGGCAGCCTCGCGGGGGCGATTCGCGCTCAGCTATCGACGCCCGCCTCAGGTTTGATCTCGCCGGAACTCTACAACCAGTTCGTCGGAATGCACGCGTCGGTTATGATCTTCGGCGTCGTGATGCCGATGTTCGCGGGCTTTGCGTTTTGTATGCTCCCAGCAATAGTCGGTGCGAGGGAACTCGCGTTCCCGAGACTCTCCGCGCTCTCCTTCTGGCTCCTCGTCATGGCGGGAGGAATCGCGCTGGCGAGTTTCGGTTTCGAGTCTACCGGTGCCGGCTGGACAGCGTATCCACCGCTGGCGACGCGGGCCTATTCCCCAGAGGTCGGCATGGACCTGTGGATCGTCGCGGTGTTGCTCTACGGCGCGGCCAACGTGCTCGCGGCGGTCAACTTCCTGACCCCAGTCTGGGTGAGTCGATCCGGTCAAAAGTGGTTCGAGATGCCGATGTTCGCGTGGGCGACGCTCGTGACGAGTTGGTTGCAGATCGTCTCGACGCCGGTGCTTTCCGTGGCCTTGGTGATGCTCCTCAGCGACCGCCTCTTCGGAACGGGCTTCTTCGCGCCGGGGCAGGGAGGTGATCCCCTCCTGTATCAGCACCTCTTCTGGTTCTACGCCCATCCGGTCGTGTATATCATGATACTGCCAGGCTTCGGGATCGTGTCTCACGTCATCGAAACCTTCAGCGGCAAACCGCTCTTCGGCTACACGTCGATGGTGTGGGCGACGATCCTGATCGGCGTGTTCGGACTCATGCTGTGGGGGCACCACATGTTCGCGGCAGGGCTTAACCCGACGGTCCGCGCCTGGTTCGGGTTCCTCACCATGGGCATCGCGATCCCCACCGGCATCAAAGTCTTCAATTGGCTCGCGACGCTTTGGGGAGGATCGCTTCACTTCACCGCTGCTATGATGTTCGCCTGCGGATTCTTGGCGCTCTTCACTATGGGCGGTATCACAGGAGTGCTGCTCGCGAACGTTCCGATTGATTTGCAACTGCACGATACGTGGTTTG
>JAUIJJ010000010.1 GCA_030431385.1 bacterium
CACCCCTCAGATTCCTATCGAGGGAACTAGTATGGTGTATTCATTCAACGACGAACACGCGGCGGAGCGTCACACCACTCAGTACTTCGAGATGTTTGGCAACCGCGCGATCTACCGTGATGGCTGGTTCGCGCGAACGATTCACCGCGCTCCGTGGGAAACTGGAAAGCAGAAACCCCTCCAAGATGATGTGTGGGACCTCTACCACGTGCACGAGGACTTCAGTCTCGCCAAGAACCTTGCAGATCAATACCCGGAAAAGCTCGAATCAATGAAGGATCTCTTCATGATCGAGGCTGCGAAGTATCATGTACTTCCGATCGACGACCGCACCATCGAGCGCGCAAATCCTGCGATCGCCGGACGACCTGATCTTATGGGTGATCGCACCTCGCTGACACTCTATGAAGGCATGAACGGGATGTTGGAAAACACCTTCATAAACGTAAAGAACCGATCAAAAACAGTCACTGCTGAGATTGAAGTTCCCGAGGGAGGGGCTTCCGGTGCCATCCTCGTTCAGGGGAGCCGATACGGTGGCTGGTCATTGCACATGCGAGATGGCAAGCCAGCGTACGAATATAACTGGCTCGGTCTCGAGCGGTTCGTTGTGGAAAGCCCAGACGCGCTTCCATCCGGAAAAGCAACCATTGTTCTGCAGTTCGACTACGACGGCGGTGGACTCGGCAAAGGCGGCGACGCCACGCTACTCGTCGATGGCAAAACAGTCGCCGAGGGCAGAATCGGCAAGACGCAGCCCAACCTGTTTTCCGCCGATGAGACAGCAGACGTCGGCCTCGACAACCAGACGCCGGTTGCAAATGGGATCGGATACGGCCCAGCAGAAACGAAGTTCACCGGCAAGATTCACCAGATTACTGTTGAAGTTGAATAGATCGCTTCCCATGTGAGTATGCGTGAACGTAGGCCATCGATGCGCCCGGCGAGGAACTGTTCCTCGTCGGGCGTTTGTGTTCATGACGCCCGCGGGTGCCATGGAGCAAAAGACGGCGCGGCCTGGACTTGCGCTGGAGGGTGGTTCGTGGTTGCTGGGAGGGGAAAGGCCTTGGATGTCCGCACCGCTCTCCATCGTTTTGCTCATCGCGTCGCTTGTTCACTTGTTCCTGCATGTGTACAATCGCTACCTATTGTGCATTACTGATAGCCCGCTCAAGGGAGTCATTCATCAGGCGTGGCTGACGTTAAGCGTCTTGATCCCGACGGTGCTTGTGGTGGTGTTCGCCGATTGGCCGCCGCTTCACGCCGCGCTGATCTGGTCGCCGGACTCCGCGCTCGAAAAGTCACTGTTTCTCGTCATGGTCGCGCTGATGTTATTCCTGCTTCTGAGGTCCCTGGCGTGGCTCTTTGATCGATTCCTCCCTGAGATTCCCCGCCACCTCATCGGCGAGAGCGTCCACAAGCCGCAAATGCCGACGATCCCGCCCCGCCTGCCTCGCGGACTTCGCCGGTTTGAAACGACCGGCGATCTGGTTGTTATTGAGCGCGATCTCTCCATCCCGGGCCTTGCACCAGCATTCGAAGGCATCACCATCGCGCAGATTTCCGACGTCCACTTTAGTCTCGGGCACGAGATGGAGAACTACTTCGACGCCGTCCGAGGGATCGTCTCCCGACTCGACCCGGACATTGTAGTGTTCACGGGTGACTTCGTCGATCATCGCCGGAATATCGTGCGCTCGGTTGAGTACCACGAGACCTTCCGGGGTCGCCTGGCGACGTTTTGCGTTCTGGGAAATCACGATTACTGGACGAGGGCGGATCGCATCCAGCAGAGCCTTCGACGGACCCACATCCGGTGGCTCGGCGGCGGCGAGCGGAGGACGCTGAAGCGCGGCGGAAGGCGGCTGATCTTCACCGGAACCGATGCGCCATGGACGGAAAATTCACCGGACCTTCGCCGTGCGGTTCGCAGAGGCACCGGCGACGCGGTGGTGTTGCTCAGCCACACGCCCGACAACGCCCCGCGCGCGGCTCGCTACGGCGCGTCGCTTGTGCTCTCGGGGCACAATCACGGCGGTCAGGTATGACTGACGGTCTTCGGGACTTTCGTCGTCCCGAGCCGCTACGGCCTCAAATTTCCCGGTGGCATTTACCGGGTCGGCGGCGATTCGTTGCTTAATGTGTCGAAGGGGGTGGGGGTTTCCGAGCAGGGATTTCGCGTCAACTGCCAGCCGGAAATTCACCTGCTGAGGCTTCACGCGCCGACGGCGGACGTGATGGTGGGCGAGGTGATCCGGGCGAAGGACCTCCTGAGAACTCGTGAGGCGGAAGCGACCGGCGGCTACCTTGCGAGCCGAGGTCGCGGGGCAGATTTCGTCGACGGCCGCGCGCGCCCCTAGCTTTCCGGCGCAGGCTGCCCCATGAACTCCAAAAACGGCTTCTCGATCTGATAGCCATAGAACGTGTAGCTGTCCTCCGCGCTTGGGAGGTTGTTCACGTCCAGGCGGCCCCGGATCATCAGAAACGCCGGGGTGCCCGATTTGCCAATAAAGAATCTTTGCCTGACAGCCTTCTCAATTGCCTCGTGCTCGAGGAGAACCCGGCTCCAGCCCGGACCCTCTGCGACCTCTCGGACGAATCCCATCGGATCTTCTGTCGCTTGCGCCTTGAGAAGATTGATTCCCTGAGGAACGGAGACGAGGTTCGCACCCCGTAGCGCCGCGAGCACCTCTTCGAACGGAACACCCGCCAAGGCGGCAGACGTCGCGACGGTCAACGTGTTCAGAGTTTCGAGTTGTGACTGGCGGTGGGCACCAAACACGAACCGGATACGCAAGTTTCCTTGCTTGACGGATTCGTCCATGAGTTTCGGCAGCACTCGCGTCTCGAATCGCTGACACACTGGGCAGGTAAAGTCGCTGAGAATGACCAATTCGTAGGGAGCATCGGGCGAGCCGATCGTGGTCGCATCGAGTGCGCGAGCGAGTATAGTATCGCCCTTGTCTGGTGTGGTCGGCTGTGGGGCGAGCACCCGCGCGATGGGCTCCACTCCCATGTCGATGGGCTTGAGAACGGGCCACAGCGCCATGACCGCCAGCGCACCGACGGAGACGCTCTGAATCGAAACGAGCACGGGGACTGGAATGCCCTTGGCGCATCCCCTTAGGACAACTGCAGCGGCGAGGATGCTGAACAGCGCTGCGATCTGGCAGAGGGCGCAAATCTCCACGATTCCGGCCCATTGAGTGGCTGCGAGGGCCAGCGACGCGCCGGCGTGGATCAGTGCGAGACTGCCTGCGGCGGTCGCTGATGACTGTGTGGGGCGTTGCCTCCAGCCTAGCCAGGCGCAAAAAACGGCCGCCATAAGGGCCAGTCCGAAGACCTCCAACGGAAACCCCAAGAGTTCCGTTTTTCCGCAGCTTTCGCCGCAAGCGGTTCCGATCCCCGGCAGGAGCCCCGCGTTGTTCAGGAGCAGTGCGCAGGCCGTGGCAGCGTAAAGTAAAGCCAGCGCCGGGAAAAGCTTCTTCCCGGCGCTGGTTACTTCAGTCACTGTGTCATCGGCGTGGCTCATTCGAGCATCTGAATCTTCAGCAGAAGATCCGCGCTGTCCCAAATCTCGTCGTCGTTCTCATCACCCTGCATAAAGAATCCGGAAGCGGTCGTGCCCGGGGTGTCAGAGAACCCGAGGAGCGTGTTCAGCAGAACCGCGAAATTAGCCTCGGTCGGTGTGGGGGTTGGTGTCGGCCCAGGGGTTCGCGATGGCGACGGCGAAGGCGTTGGCCCGGCGGTAACCGATGGCGATGGCGTCGGAGAAGGCGACGGGCTGGGACTTGGTGTCGGCGGGAACGTTCCCGTCGGCGTCGGGCTGGAGCTTGTGGGCGACGGGCTTGGGGAAATCGTGATCGAAGGCGTCGGCGTCCCGGATGGAGAAGGCGTCGAGGAAGTGGCCGATGGGCTAGGACTCGGCGAGGGTGTTGAGCTCGTAGGTGACGGCGAGGGGGTTGGTGATGGCGTCGGCGACGGAGTCGGGGCCGGCAGCCCTGACTCGTTGTAAACAAGCTGCGGGCGGGTTCCGCCAAAGTTCATCGCACCGAGGCGCAAGTATTGGCCTGAGTTGAATAGGGTGGTCGCGAGCGAATCTGGCCCGCGCGAAAGCAGCGATCCGGAAAGCGGAGTCAGCGTTGCAGAGTCCGTGAACGGTGAGATGTTGCGCTGGGTTTCGCCGCTCACGACGCCCAAGTCAAAATTCGATGTTAGCCCGCCGGTATTGCGCGAAACCTCAAGCCCGACGCTGTCCTGGTAGCTGATCGAAACCGCCTTGTCATATCGTTGGTTGGTGGCCGTATCCGGCTCGACCGTGACAGAGGGATAGTTGAACGATGTGCCAAAGGGCAGGCCGAAGCTCGTGAACCGAGAGGAGGTCGTGAACGCGTTGGAAGACGTGAGACGCCCGAACTGGAGGTAGCTCGGCTCGGTCAGACCAGCTGCTGTCCCGATGAAGGCAAGGTGGCCGACGTAGCCGTTTCCTCCGCCGAAGACGCTCTGGATCTGAAGGTCAGGCCTGGTGCCGGTGAAGGCGCCGGTCAACTGTTCAGGGTTAGCAGCGTCGAAGACGAAGTTCGTACTCGTCGCGCCGGTTGACATGATCGCATAGAGCTGCGACTGGCGGCCGTAGACGATCGCGCCCTGGGCGACGAAACTGGAACTACCAACCGAAGGCGGCAGGCTTTCTACCGCGTCGAAGTCGAGGAACTCGATTCCGGAAACTTCATCGTCGGTGAACTTGACCGGAGGTCCGAAGTTAAAGCCCGTGTCGCTGCTCACCACGAGAACTTCCTGGTCGTCCTGGCCGAGGTCCGGGTCGGTGCCGACGTAGGCAACGGTGACGCGGACCTGAGCGGACTGCGTATAGCGGAGGGCGATGATCTGAGGGAAAGACGATTCCGGGTTGTCGTTGGGCGTGATGCGTTGCGGTGAAACGGAAAGCGTGCCGCCGCTGCTGATCTGGGCGTAGTAGAGGTCGGGCTCGGCACCGTTAACGGCACGGAAGACGATGTGAGCGCGGCCGGTGTGATCGACGTAGATGTCGGGCTGAGACGGCTGGCCAGCGACGCCGTTGCTCACGACGACTTGCGTTCCGAAGTCAGAGCTGCCGGTTGTGTTTTCGCGCTGGTAGACGACCTGAAGCGCACCGCTGCTCTGATCCAGATAGACCATGTGGAGTCTACCGATGTTGCTGCCGCGTCGCTCGGTGAAGAGCGAAGCTTCCGAATCGCTGACCTGCCCGAGGGCATCGTCCACCTCGACGGGATCGTTGAACGGCATGGTGAACCCGGCGCCGGGAATTGCCAGCGCTACTATCGTTGAAATTACGAGTTTTTTCATAGCCACATCTCCGAGATGCTCAATCTTGCCGAGACAATTGACGATTCCGGGAACCGTGTCACTTCAAAAGACGCTCTCGATTCAGCTCTAAGGGTTTCCGTAAGTCGTATAGAACTTGTTCTGAAAGACTTGTTCCGGGTCGTGTCTGAGTTTGGCTGCAAAGAACTCATCGGCCATTGGGTAAGATCGCAGAAACTGTTCGACGCTCGCATGCCGCCGATAGGGGAGGTAATACCTCCCGCCGAGGGCGAGCGCCGCATCGATCAATTCTCCGGTGAGCGCTTCCAGAACTGCGTCCGCTTCGTCGGACGTCTCGTGGTTGAATAGCATCACCAGCGCAAACATGTCTTGGTCGGCGTAGCGTAGAAACGTATCACTATCCATGCGGACATCGCGGACGGTGACATTCATTAGATCGATATCGTGATCGGGAATAATCTTTTGCGCGGAAGTGATAAACGCAGCGAACTGCTCGCGCGGCACAAAGTATTCGTGAAGTGTGTTTACCCGGTTCCGCGAATGCTCCTCGTAGAGGTCTGAGCTCTCGTTAAGGATCGTGTTGCGGGAGAGAGGCCTTCGCGATGAATTCTGTCCGAATGCTTTCTCAAGGTCCCATCGCCACTTCTTTCCCCAGTTGCGACCAACGCCACTGCGAAAGACAACGCGCTTGAAAAAGTTCTTAGTCTTCGACGACTTGGGAATCGGATTCTCAGGAACATCGTTCGTTCTCACCAGGAAGTTGAGAGATGCCTCAGTTAGAAATCTGTTCCGATCTACACTTAGCCTTCCGTAAAACATCCCATGCCCGGAATGTTCTACCAGATACTTCTCAAACTGATCGTGGAAACTCATGCTATCAACTATATAGGTATTCAATAGATAACACTCGCTGGGAACTGTTGTTAACTCAACGTCTAGTATCACACCAAACAATCCGTATCCGCCCAATGCCAGTGCGAAAAGATCGCTGTTCAACTCGCGACTACATGTAACGAGTTCGCCGTTTGGTTTCAACAGGCGAAAGCGCCGAACGCTCGACGCGATCGGGGGTTTCCCCATTTGCCAACCATGACAGTTAACACTAACAGATCCGCCGACTGTGAAGTCGTTATTGGATTGCATCACCGCAACCGATCGACCGCGTTCGTTTAAGTAAGGTAGCACCTCCGCCCAAGTCGCGCCTGAACCAACGAGGAGGGTCTCGCCGTCTTCCATGAGCTCCATCGAACGGAAAGGTCGCATGTCCAACGCGATGCCGCCCGGGTAAATAGTGTGACCGCCCATGGAGTGTTGCGACCCGGCAATCGATATCTTCAACCCGTCACGGTTCGCCCTGACAACAAGTTCTCGAAGCTGAACCACCGCGCCGTCAAAATCACTAGCAACTTGCAAGACCTCCCGAACCAAAGCACCATTCCGCCGCCCGGCGTCATCGCGGTATAGTTCGGTATCGGTCGGTGGAGCCGATGGGTCACAGGGTGTGATCCAAGAACAGCCATTGATACTCATCAGGGAAGCGAAGAGCAGAATGGCAAGCGCGGGACCGAGGATTCGTGTTCTTGCTAACTGCGAGGACGTCAAATCGTGGCGTTCCGGGTGCGATCCAAGTAGCAACTGTTTCATATTGATGGGATCATCGTTAGTCGGCTTTCAACGTGTCAATTGTAGTGCTCGATGTGGCCTCACCCTTTCTTCGGAGCGCTCCAAAAACTCCTGCCGGGAACCGCAATCGCTTGACGTTTGCGCTCTGGTGCTGCGCTCATGGTTGTTGATTTTGGAGGTGGTTCCATGGCGATGACAGTTACTGAAAAGATTCTCTCGCGAAATGCGGGGCGCTCATCTGCCGTTCCCGGAGAGAATATCTGGGTCAATGTTGATACTCTGATGACCCACGATGTTTGCGGGCCGCCTTCCATTGGAATCTTCAAGCAGCGCTTCGGAGAGAACGCCCGCGTTTGGGATCCCGACCGGGTAGTGATTGTTCCCGATCACTACATCTTTACCGCCAACCCTCAGGCGCATCGCAATATTGGCATTCTCCGCGATTTTGTGAAGGAGCAGGGGTTGAAGTGGTACTACGACCCGGACTTCATGAACGCCGAGGGAATGCCTTCGCCGTACGCGGATCCGTCGCGGACTTCTTATAAGGGTGTTTGCCATATCGCGCTGCCGGAGGAAGGGCACACGCGCCCTGGAGAGGTGTTGCTCGGCACGGATAGCCACACCTGCACCGCAGGCGCGTTCGGTCAATTCGCTACGGGAGTCGGCAATACCGATGCGGCGTTTGTGCTGGGAACCGGAAAGACTTGGGTAAAGGTGCCGCCGACGATGCGCTTCGTGTTCGAGGGCGAGTTGCCGCCCTGGCTCATGGCCAAGGACATGATCCTCGCCGTGATCGGCGACATTGGCTGCGATGGGGCGACTTATCGCGCGATGGAATTCGCTGGGTCGGGCGTTTACTCGCTCAACATGGAAGAACGCATGACGCTCACCAATATGGTCATCGAGGCGGGTGGCAAAAACGGCGTGATCGTGCCCGATCAGGTGACTCTCGATTATATCAACGCCCGCATCGCCAAGTCGGGAACGAGGTCGGATTTTGAGATCATCGAAAACGACCCCGGAGCGAAGTTTTACTTCGAAAAGCACTACGACTTGTCGACGATGGAACCTCGTGTGGCGAAGCCCCACAGCCCCGATAACAAGGCCAACGTGAGCGAGGTCGCCGGGACTCAGCTCACTCGCGCGTACATCGGGTCGTGCACCGGTGGTAAGGTGACTGATTTCGTCGCGGCGGCAAAGATCATCGACGGCCACGAGTGCAAGGTGCCGACGTTTATCGTGCCCGCGACGACCGAGGTCGACGCCGAGCTCGACAAAGTTCAAGTAAACGGTCGGACGCTGCGCACGATCTTCCGAGAGGCGGGCGCACAGATCGGCCCGGCGTCCTGCATGGCCTGTCTCGGCGGCCCGGCGGATACTTTCGGGCGCCTCAACGACGCCGCAGAGGTCTGCATCTCTTCGACTAACAGGAACTTTCCGGGGCGCATGGGGCACAAGCAAAGCCAAGTCTACCTGGCGTCACCGCTGACCGTCGCGGCGAGCGCGATCACCGGCAAGATCACCGATCCGCGCGACGTGATGACCTTCGATTCCATGCGCGAGGAGGCGGTTTAATGGAACGCATGATCCGAGGAAGAGCGTTCGTTTTGGGAGATGACATCGACACCGATCAGATCATCCCGGCGGAGTACCTGACCTACAACCCGTCGCTCGAAGAGGAGCGTAAGTTCTTCGGCAAGTACGCGTGCTGTGGCGTCCCCGACGCGCAATCGGGTCTGCCTGATGGCGGGATTCCGCTGGTTGCTGAAGGTGCGTGGGCGAGTGAGTTCCAGATCGTCGTGGCGGGGAAGAACTTTGGCTGCGGCAGCTCTCGCGAACACGCGCCGCTGAGCCTCGCCGTCGCCGGAATAACGGCGGTGATCGCCGAATTCTACGCGCGCATTTTCTACCGCAACTCAGTCAATGGCGGGTACGTGGTGCCTGTTGAATCGACGGTGCGGCTTGTCGACGAAATCCGGACCGGAGACGAGCTGGAGATCGACCTGGACCAGTCGGTCGTCCGGAACCGGACCTCTGGTAAAGAGTACCAAGTCAAGGAACTGGGCGAGGTTTTGCCCATCATCGAAGCAGGCGATATCTTCGAGTACGCCAAGAAGGCCGGGATGATCAACTCCTGAGACGCCTATAGCGCAGCGCACGACTCCAGTCGAAGAACTTTCCTACCCCTTCCGTTTTCTTTGGTGGGGGAGTTTTTTGTTTAGGAGCTTCTTGAGCGAGCGCTTCTTGGATTTGGGCTTCTCGACTTCTTCCTCTGGGCGGAACTTGCGACGGAGGTGGCCGCTGCTGGTGAAGGGCTTTTCCTTCTTGCCAGTCTTGCGGTCGACGAAGGGCTGAGCAGTTTGCTTTCTGCGCTGGGGACGAAGCAGGACTGATCCGTCGTATTCGTCCATTTCGTAGTTAAACCCGGCGACGCGTTTGGTGGGGACGGTGTGGCGCATCTCGGCTTCGATTGCGGTGGCGAGGTTCAGTTCGCGCGGGGCGATGAGTGTGATCGCTACGCCAGACCTATCGACGCGTCCCGTCCGGCCGGTGCGGTGAATATAGTCGTCGGTCGTGTTCGGCACGTCGTAGTTAATCACGTGAGAGAGACCGGTGATGTCCAGACCGCGCGATGCAACGTCGGTCGCGACGAGGAGCTTAAGCGACCCGTCGCGGAAGGCGGCGATGGTCTCGTTGCGCTCTTCTTGTGGCATTTCTGCGTGGAGCTGGCCGGCCTCCATATGAAGAGCCTGCGCGAGCACGGGTGCCAGTTCGCGCGCTTTGGCGCGGGTGCGGACGAAGGCGAGGACGCGGTCGAGACCCGGCTCCTCCTTCAGCACCCAGGCGAGCAGTTCAGTCTTCTGGTGCTCGGGCACAGGGTAAAATCGTTCGTCCACGGTATCGCGCGAGGAGACTTCGCCGACTTGGCAGCGGATCGGGTCCGACAAAATCGAGTGGGCGAGCTTCGCCATTTCCTGCGGCATGGTAGCAGAGAACAGGAGGGTCTGGCGGCGGGCGGGGAGTTCGTCGACGATGCGCCGGACGTCGGGCAAGAACCCGGCGTCGAGCATTCTGTCGGCTTCGTCGATGACAAAGTACTCCACCTCGTTGAGCCGAAGGCCGCCTTTTGAGAGGTGGTCCAGAAGACGTCCGGGGGTCGCGACGATGATGTCGCAGCCTTGCTGAAAGCCGACTTCCTGTTCGCCGGGGTCGACGCCACCGTACACACAGACTGTCTTGATGTTGGTGAACTGGGCGAGTTCGTGGGCGTGATCGGCGACCTGCTGGGCGAGCTCACGCGTCGGCGCGAGGACGAGCGCGCGCGGACGATAGCGCCTGCTCTTTCCGGCGAGTAGGCCATCGATAATCGGAATCAAAAACGCGGCGGTCTTGCCGGTGCCCGTTTGGGCGCAACCGACAATGTCGCGGCCTTCCAGCGTGGGCGGTATCGCGAGTTCCTGAATGGGAAGCGGCTTTTCGTACCCCACTACCTCAATGGCGTCGAGCACCTTGGGAGAAATGGGAAGGTCCTGGAAGTTAAGCATCGTAGCTCTTTTTTGTCAGTTGGCGATGGGGAGGTTTTAGGTTTGGGAGCCGCTTACATTCCGAAACGGTACTCGAGCTTAACCATGCCCGCTTGATCGGAAGCCATGGCCTGAGCCTTATTGGAAAGAGCCCCGATGGCGCCGAACAGGCCGGGCTGGCGAACCGGTGCGCGCACAACGCTGTAGTTGCCGAGACCGGCTTTCTTTGCCGCTGCGTCGATCGTTTCGTCGAGCGTGCCGAGCTGATCGATCATGCCCGCATCGAGAGCCTGCCGACCGGAGAAGATTCGTCCATCGGCGTAGGTGGCGATGTGCGTGCGGATCGCGTCGGCGTTCGAGATCTTGTGCAGCTCCTGTACCTTGTCCGAGCGTGAGGCGACCACTTCGTCGAGGAACTGCTGGTAGACGTCGAGAACCATGCCATCGAGCAGTGCCTGCTCGGCGGGGGTCATCTCGCGCGTGCCCGAGCCGATATCCTTGAACTCTCCGCTCTTTACGGACTGGCTATAGACGCCGATTTTTTCGAGCAGACCAGCGTAATTGTAGAAGCTCATGATCACGCCGATGCTGCCCGTGAGGGTGCCCTCGTTGGCGTAAATCTCGTCCGCTGCGGTGGCGGCGTAGTACCCGCCGGAAGCCGCGATATCGCCCATAGAGGCGTACACGGGGCGGCCGGTATCGCTGAATTTGTTGATCGCGTGGACGAGGTCCTGGGTGGCGCTGACTGCGCCGCCGGGCGAGTTGATGCGCAGCACCATCGCCTTGATGGAATCGTTCTCCGTCCAACTTTCGACCTGTTTCACAAGCTCTTCGGTGTTTGCGCCGTAGCCAACGCCTTCGCCGAGGACGCCTTCGATTTCAAGGACGCCAACGCGGCTTCCAAACATCGAGAAAGCGCCGCCGCCGGTCGTTGTCGAGGAACTGCCCATCAGGCTGCTGCCGAAGAAACCAACTGCGCCGATGCCGACGACGACCGCGAAGATGATCAGGCCGATGATGAGCGGGAGCGCGCGGTTGCGGCCCTGGGGCTGCTGGTAGTTGGGAGGTCCGTATCCCTGCGGGGGCGGGCCATAGGGGCCGGGCTGTTGGCCGTAGGGATTGCGCGGCGGCGTGGGGCCACCGTTCCACTGGCCCTGCTGATGTGGCTGCTGCTGATACCCGGGAGGCATCATGCGGCCATTTCGCGGCTGCTGCCAATTGGTCTGCTGGGGCTGCGAGTAGGGGTTTTGCGGGGGCTGGGGAGGTGCCGGGGTGGGTCGAGGGGCGCCACTCTGAGGCGCGCTCGGCGCGGCCGTCTGGGCCGGAGGGCGAGGGGCTGATTCCGGCGCGGCTGGCTGCTGCTCCACCGACTTTTCCTGAGTATTTTCCTCCGAGCTTTGCGGCTCGTTGTTTTGTTCGTCCATGTGAAGTCCTCCAAAAAAGCGCAACGAGACGGCGCTGCCTCTCGCTCCTGCCACCTTTATGCGAAATCCAGACCGGTATTCAATACGATTCCGGCGAAGAAGCGCGATGTGGCGGGGGCGCTCGGGTTACCGGCAAGGCAATTCGTCTGGGTGAGTTGGTGTCTCTGGGCTCGTCGGCGGTTTGATTGGGGGTGATACTCAGGTGGTCTGCTAGCGGATGATGGGTCGCAGGCGCTCCTCCGGAGCGCGGGCTTTCTTGGTCGACCGGTTCCCGGGGCTGCGTGCGCGTTCGCTACGCTCACCCGCTCTGACCCCGGGCTACTCGCAGGGGCTCCTCCGGAGCTGTTTCGGCGCGGACGTTGGTTGGTGTTCAGGTCTGGTTTCTATTCTTAGCATTCGCGCCAGCGAGCCGCTGGCGATCCCAGTGCGGCGGCTCTTCGGACCAAGAACATCAGCGTTCATCTGCGTCAATCTGTGGCTAAAATCAGTTTTCTGTTTCGAATTTTCAGGTCTGGTTTCTATCTTTAGCATTCGCGCCAGCGAGCCGCTGGCGATCCCAGTGGGGCGTCTCTTCGGACCAACAACATCAGCGTTCATCTGTGTCTATCTGTGGTTAAAGTGCAGTCCGCGCTTCCCGGTGTTGCGTCTCTTACGTCGGCTTGCGAATTATTGAACCACTCGAGGGTTCGCGGGACTTGGATTTGATGACTGACTCTGATGAAGTTCAAGGTGCGGTGGTCGATTCGCGACGGGAGAACCTATTCCGGGCACGCGGACTGACGAAGACATACAATTCGACGGGCGGCACCGTTGTGAAGGCGCTCAATGGGGTGGACCTTGATCTCTTTCAGAGCGAGTTGGTCGTGCTTCTTGGTGCGTCAGGAAGTGGGAAGTCGACGTTGCTCAATATCCTCGGCGGGCTGGATGTGCCTTCCGGGGGGACGCTCGCTTATCGCGGGCACGACCTCACCGGGGCGACCGAGCGTCGGTTGACGGTTTACCGGCGCGATACCGTCGGCTTCGTCTTTCAGTTTTACAACCTCATTCCGAGTCTGACCGCCCGCGAAAACGTGGCGCTGATTACCGACATCGCCGAGGATCCGATGCCCCCCGAAGAAGCTCTTGGTTTGCTTGGGCTGGGGGAGCGGATGAACCACTTTCCCTCGCAGCTATCCGGCGGCGAGCAGCAGCGCGTTGCCATCGCGCGAGCCATCGCCAAGCGGCCCGAGGTGCTCCTTTGCGATGAACCGACAGGTGCGCTCGACGTGCACACGGGGACCGTGGTTTTGGAAGCTATCGAGCGCGTCAATCGCGAGTTGGGAACGCTCGCGGTGGTGATTACACATAACGCCGTGATCGGCGAGATGGCCGACCGGGTGATTCACCTTTCTGATGGGAAAATCACGACCATCGACACGAACGAGTCTCGCCGGCCGGCGAACTCGCTGAGCTGGTAGCCCGCTCATGCGCCCCCTCGACAAGAAACTCATGCGCGATCTGGCCTCGATGAAGGGGCAAATGATCGCCGTGGGGATGGTGATGGTTTGCGGCCTCGCTGTGATGATCATGGCGCGCAGCCTGATCCTGTCGCTCGAAACGACCAGAAACGAATACTACACCGAACACCGGCTGGCGGATGTCTTCTGCGAGCTGACCCGCGCGCCGAATTCGCTCCGCGACCAGATCGGCGAGATTTCAGGCGTGATGACGGTTGAGACGCGTATCCAGGGTGGGCTCGTTCTCGACATCCCCGGCATGGCGAAACCGGCGGACGGATTGGTGCTGTCGCTTCCCGATGATCGCGAGCAGAAGCTTCACCTGCTCTATCTGAGGACGGGTCGGCTCCCTGAAAAATTCAGCACCAATGAAGTTGTCGTGAACGAGTCGTTCGCGAAGGCGCACGGGTTTCAGCCGGGCGACGAGTTGGAGGCGACCATCTACGGGAGCCGCGAGAATCTCCGAATCGTCGGCATCGCCTTGTCGCCGGAGTTCGTCATCGAAACGCGCAGCGGAGACATTGTTCCCGACGCGAAGGGTTACGGGATTTTTTGGATGAACGAACGAGAGTTGGCGAACGCCTTTGATCTGGAAGGTGCGTTCAATAGTGTCCTGCTGGATCTCGGCCCGGGGGCCAGCGTTGACGCCGTCCTCGAAGACCTCGATCGCATTCTGGAGCCTTATGGCGGGCGCGTTGCCTACAGCCGTGAGAACCATCCCCGCGCGCGGCAGGTCGATGACGAGATCGCAGGGCTTCGTGCCTTCTCGGTCGCGTTTCCGATTATCTTTCTGAGCATCGCGGCGTTCATGACGAGCGCGGCATTAACCCGAGTGGTGAGGCTCCAGCGCGAACAAATCGCGCAGCTCAAGGCGTTCGGTTACTCGTCGTTTCAGGTGGGCGTTCACTACCTGAAGTTCGCCCTTGTTGTGGTGCTCGGATCGACGGCTGTGGGCGGGGTCGTCGGATTCATTTTGGGTACTCTTGTAGTCATGTTGTACCAGTACTTCTTTCACTTTCCCGAACTGTACTTTCACCCGGACACCCGCGCCATTCTATTGGCATTCGTAGCTGCGGGGTTTGCTTCTTGTATCGGCGTGATGGGAGCGGTTCGTATGGCGGTGAGTCTCCCCCCGGCGGAGGCGATGCGCCCCGAACCACCGGCTGATTTCAAGCCGACGATCCTTGAGCGCTTGGGAATTCATAAGCTGGTGTCGCCCGCCTCGCGCATGACGCTGCGGCAACTGGAACGCAAACCCTGGCAGGCATTCTTCACTGCGGTTGGCCTTTCACTGGCGGCGGCGATCCCGATCGTGCCGGGCGCCATGCGCGACGGGATTAGCTACCTGATGGACTTTCAGTGGACACAAGCCCAACGTCAGGACGCGTCGCTGACGCTCATCGAACCCGGCTCAGCCAGCGCCATCAGCGCGATTCAACACCTTCCCGGCGTGATCGACATTCAGCCGTTCCGCGCCGTGTCGACGCGGATGCGCCACGGCCACATCGATCACCGCGTCGGCGTGATCGGCATGCCGCGCAACGCGTCGCTCAACCGGCTGCTCGACGCCGAGGGACGTACCGCGGAGTTGCCGATTTCGGGGATGTTGCTCTCTGCTCAGTTGGCGGTCATGCTCGACGTGAAGCCCGGCGACGAGATTGAGGTGGAGGTGCAGGAAGGCCGCAGGCCGACGCTTCGAACTACGGTGGCCGGCACGATCACGGACTTCGCCGGCGTGGGTGCATACATGGAAATCGAGGCCCTCAGAAAGCTCATGGGCGAGGGCGGCACGATCAACGGAGCACACGTGAAGGTGGATCAAAAGTACTGGGACGACTTTGTTTCGGAGGTGAAGGATTCGCCACGCATCGCGTCGATCATCACGACCGCGACGTCTCGCGAGAGCTTCGACGAAACCGTTGGGCAGATGATGGATACGATGCAGTACATCTACTTTCTGTTCGCGGTGATCGTGGCCTTTGGCGTGGTGTACAACAGCGCGCGCATCGCGCTTTCCGAACGGAGCCGCGATTTGGCGACGCTGCGCGTTGTGGGGTTTACGAAGCGAGAGGTCGCCGGTGTGATGATCGGCGAGTTGGCGTTGCTGACGATCATTGCGATTCCCTTCGGGCTGCTGATCGGCGCGGAGCTTTCGCGCGCGCTGGTCGAATCGTTCGCCACGGAAACCATCCGCATTCCGCTTGTGCTCAAGCCGAAAACATTCGCTGTAGCCACACTGATCGTCTTCGTCTCATCCGTCGTCTCCTTCGCAGTTGTCGGCAGACGAATCAAAAACCTGGACCTGATCGGGGTCCTGAAATCGAGAGAATGATGGCAAGCAACTCGAACGCTAAAATGAGTAGGAAGATTGGCGGGCTGTTGAGGAAGGTCTTTGTGTACCTCCTCGTCGTCGTGGTCGTCGCGGCCATCGCTGTCGGGTTTTGGCCCCAGCCGACGATTGTGGAGGTCGTCGAGATTTCACGCGGCGGGTTGGTAGTGAGCGTTTTGGAAGAAGGGCAAACGCGCATTCGGGAGCGCTACATGATCTCGCCGCCGATCGGTGGCGAGCTCCGGCGCGTGACGCTGCGAGAGGGCGATCCCGTCGTCGCGGGAGAAACGGTGCTGGCCGTGATCGATGCCGAGCCGCCAGCTTTTCTCGATCCGCGCCAACGGGCTGAAGCGCGCGCACGGCTCGCCGCGAGCGAGGCGAACCGCACGCGCTGGGAATCGGAGGTGGCTCGCGCCAACGCGGCATTGGAGCTCGCAGAAAAGAAGTTCGCGCGTATCAGAGACCTTCGCGAGGGCGACGCGATTTCCGATCAGGAGTGGGACGTCGCTGAGAGTGAGGTTCGTGTCCTGAATCGAGCGAGGGGCGCGGCGGAGGCGTCGCTCAATGTCGCCGAGTACGAGATCAACCAGGCGAAGGCCGCGTTGATGGAGGCATCGGAGTTTGGTGAGCCTGCCGCCGAGCCGCTGGAGATTCGCTCGCCCATCGATGGATTTGTACTGGCCGTCTACGAGGAAAACTCGCGGGTCCTCATGGCCGGGACCGCGATCATGGAAGTGGGCGATCCCCGGAGCATCGAGGCGGAAATCGAGCTGCTTTCTAGTGACGCCGTTGGTGTATCACCCGGCGCGGAAGTCACCTTCGAGCGGTGGGGCGGCGACTCCGATCTGAAGGGGAAAGTTACGGTCGTCGAGCGGAGCGGCTTCACGAAAGTCTCGGCGCTCGGAGTCGAGGAGCAGCGCGTTATCGTCCGCGCGGACTTCACCGAGGAGCTGCCCGATGGGCTGGAACTGGGCGATCGCTTCCGCGTCGAAGCGCGGATCGTGACATGGCGCGGCGACGACGTGCTACTGGTGCCTACCGGTGCTCTCTTCCGTCGCGGCAACGATTGGATGTGCTTCGTTTTCGAAGAAGGCATGGCAAAATTGAGAACGGTGGAAGTCGGTCACAACAACGCCTCCATGGCGGAGGTTCTATCAGGGCTTGCGGAAAGCGACCGGGTAGTCCTTCATCCTCCCGACACCCTGACTGACGGCGCGATTGTCAGTCTCCTAGAAGAGGAACATTGACCGAACCGGAACCGGAACTTCGACCAAAGGCACTCATTCCACCCTGCGCACGGTGGGAGTGGTGGCTGTTGGCGGCAGCGATTGCGGTCGGCGCATTGATACGGCTTTGGCATCTGCCGCGCGTGCCGGGACTTTGGTATGACGAGGCGATTAACGGGCTGGATGCGTTGACGATCTTGCGCGACCGTTGGCCGATCTTCTTCATGACCGAGGGGCACCCTCGCGAACCGATGTATCTGTATCTGGAAGCCGTCGGTGTTGCGCTTTTCGGGACAACGGCCAACGCGATCCGAGGCGTGAGTGTCTTCGTTGGCGTGTTGACGATTCCCGCCGTTTGGGCATTGGCGCGCGAAATGCGCGGGCCGTACTTGGCGGCAGTCGCGGCTGTTGCGTTTGCGTTTCTTCGCTGGCACGTGATGTTTTCTACGCTCGCCTTTCGCACGATCCTCGCGCCACTTTTCGCCGGGCTCACCGCGCTGTTTTTTCTTCGCACGATACGCACGAGAAATCTCAGCGACGCGGTAATCTGCGGCGCGTTGTTGGGGCTGGGCGCGTATACATACCTCGCGTTTCGACTCATGCCTCTGATCCTGATTCCGCCTGCGATTGTCGCGTTCATTGCAGACCGCCGCACTCGCGAAACGTACGGCGACGATGGTGGGTTACCCGGGCTGGTGAGTCGCTTCGCGGCGGTCGTCGGCGTTGCGTTCATTGTGTTCCTGCCGCTCGGGTTTAACTACATACAACACCCGGAACACTTTTCAGGACGCAGCGGCGAAGTGAGCCTGTCGGACCACGATAACACCTTTTCATTGCTAATGAAACAAGCGCGCGATGTGGCGCTGATGCCACTGGTGCGAGGGGACCATGTCGGAAAGCATAACCTCCCAGGGCCTCCTCAGTTTATACAGTCAACAGGTATCAATCCCGAGGAAGTCGCGGCGGCCTGGGAGGACGAACAACAGGCGTCGCGATTGGATGGGCGCGCTCAATACGACCCCCACGGCACCGGTGTACCGGTAGTGAATTGGCTAATTGGTATTCTGTTCTATACAGGGTTAACAATCGTCGTGATTCGGGCGCGCAACCATCCCACGGACGCGCTCGTGGTGGCATGGCTGGGGATTGGTTCGTTGGCCTCGGTATTGAGTTTCGGCGCGCCGAACATGCTGCGGCTGCTCATGATCGCACCAGCGTTTGTACTGTGTCTCGCCGTGGGGTTTCTGTTTGTAACAGAGAAAGCGGCAGAGGCGGCAGATGCCGTCGGAGTGATGTTGGCGATACTGATACTGATGGTGTTCTTTTGGACAGAGTTGAGGCAACTCTACATCTGGCCCACGCACCCGATGGTTCCGCGCGAATTCAATACCGAGTTCGCGGATCTGGGCGAGTTTCTATATGAACAACCAGACCGGCTAAACGTCCGCATCGCGTCTGAATTTGGAATGCCACCGACGCTTGAGTTTCTCGCCGATGGCTATCAATTCAATCTACCTAAATCAGAAATCGGAGAGCGTTGGTGGGAGTTCCAAACCGCCCCCCCATTCCCGCCGCTCACGCCCCGAAGCCAAGAGGTGGAGGGTGGAAGAAAACTGACGATCACCCACCCGGCAGGTATCGAAATGGGTCGGGTGGTCGAGGTTGAATAGGTCGTTGGGGTAGGTACTGATCATTACCACAGATGAACACCGATTCACACGGATGAACAATCGGGGTCGCCAGCGGCCTTACAACAGTTAAACTAGCCACAGATGAATGAAGATAAACACAGATGTTTCGGAAGAGAAGTCACTAGGGTTGAAGGGGGCGAAAACGCACTAAGGCACCCCACTGGGATCGCCAGCGGCTCGCTGGCGTGGATGCGAGGTTTTTCATCACTCCTGAATACCTACCCTATGCTCCGTAGAAAGAGTCCCGGCACGGGTTCTACACCCTTTGAATAGCCACAGATAAATGAAGATGAACACAGATGTCCGGAAGAGAAGTCACTAGAGTTGAAGGGGGCGAAAACGCACTAAGGCACCCCACTGGGACGGCCAGCGGCCCGCTGGCGTGTCTGCGAGGTTTTTCATCATTCCTGAAGACCTACCCGTATTCCGTAGAAAAAGTCCCGGCAGGGACTCAGCAATCGTAGCCATGGAATTTATTCCGTGGACCCTCCAATACCACAAGACCAAACCCCGGCAGGTGTTTTACAACCGCATTACATTGCATACATACAGCTTGGTATGTCGCAGTGGCTCCTCCGGAGCTGTTTTGGCGGGGGCGTTCTTGGTGTTCAGCTGTAGTTGTTAACTAATACATGCGCGCCAGCGAGCCGCTGGCGATCCCAGCGGTGGCGCACATGTCATACATCAGTGTTTATCTGTGTGAATCTGTGGCTAAAATCAGTCTTTTATTCTCGGACGCCGCGCCGTGCTCTTACCTACTCCGCCCTAAGGAGCAGTTCTTCCGGTTCCTCGTCGTTGAGTTCAGCGTCGGGGTCGTGGTGGTGATCGAGCGAGAGTTTTTCGGGCATGGTGAGGCGGTTGGTTTCTTCCGAGTAGACGAGTTGGATGGATCTCGGTCGGCAGTTTCCGGGTAGTGAGTAGAAGAGCAGGTCGGTGATTTGGCGGAACGCGGTGCGCGAGAGTTCTTCCGCGATGGCGACTTGCGAGGGCGATTGGGCGAAGCCTCGCATTTTTTCGTCGAGGGCGCGCTCGACTTCGTTGGTGAGGTCCATGCCGGTTTTACCACCGAGCAGCGCGGCCTGACTAAACAGGTCTTTGCGCGGGCCGCGTTCCATGGCGGTGACTCGCAGCGGCGGCAGGTTCACGCGCATCACTCCGCTCATCCGGTTAACCCGAATGTCCTTCGCATCGAACTCGGTGAAATCGAATCCGTAGCTAATCTGCACGGGCATCATTTGGATGACCATGTTTCTACCGCGTGTTTTTTTCGCGACGACGACGGTGCGGAGTTTACAGGTGGTGAGTTCGAGGCACGGCTTCATTTCCATGAGTGCCGCGTAGATGGATTCGGAGTTTTGGCGGCGGGCGAATTCTTTCATCGCGCTGCCGATGGTGCCCGCTCCCTCGGAGAAGGCGACCGAGGCGCGCTCGGCGATCTTGCCGGTCGTGTCGAGGGCGGTGCGGCCGAGTTGCTCGGTGACGTCAAGACCGCGCTCTGCGAGCCGCACGCCGAGCCTGCCGGTGCGGTACAGAAACCAGAGGACCAAGGCGGTGCCGACGAGCGCTCCAACCACCAGAACGGCAAGCGCGAGGACGCCAGCCTCGGCGGGGCCGAGGCTCCATGCGGGAGCAGCGTAGGTAGCGAGCGGCAACAATCGGGGCCTCCGGGAAATGGTACTCCCCGCGAGACGATCATCGGGTTGGGAACAGGATCAAGTAAGAAGCGCAGTGCTATCTGCGGCGAAGCTGGGCCGCGCGGATGGTTGCGGTGTAGCGCTGCCGGGTGTCGCGTATCTCGATGAGCGCAGGGGCGGCGACGGAGTGGGCGTCCCCTGAGGCGAAGGCGCTCATGGTTAGCTCGTAATCGATGGCATCGCGGCCTTCCTGGTATCCTGTCCAACTGAGCGAGTAGCTGTCGAAGACGAACCGGCGTGTCCTGCCGTCGACGGTTTGCTCGAGAATCAACTCGTCGGGGAGCTGGAGCAGCTCCCAACCACCACTCAGGTTCGGAGAGAAGAGTCGTGAAAGATCGCGGGCGACGGTGCTCGTGAGGCGACTTTCGCTGAGGCCGATGTTTAGCTCGGAAAACTCGACGGTGCCTTGCGCGACGGTTAGATCGAAGTAGGTGCCGCCCAATGGATTCGTCGCGCGGATGCGGGTGCTGCCCGGTTGGTGGAGGACGTAGCCGTCCATGAGGAACTCGCGGCCTCGTACGTCGACGATGGCGCTATGGAAGACCTGGAACTCATCGGGGAACATGGCCTGCACCTGTGCCTTGAGCGCCGGGATGTAGGCGTCGTCGTGCAGCGCTTCCGCCGTCTCCCAGCGCACTCCACGAGCGCAGGAAGACAGCAGAAGCACCAGGCAGGCGATGGCGAGCAGCGGCAAGAGGCTCGCCTGATTATTCTTCAAGCAGGTTTTCTCCGCGAATGAGCGGGCGAATCAGGCTGTGGGCGAGGAGGCCGTGGACGATCGCGGAGCTCACCACAAGGAGCGCGTTGAACCCCGGGCCGAGGCCCGCGAGCGACCCGACGGTTCCGGCAAGCCCGACTCCGGCGATGCTGGAAGCGAGGATGCTGATGTGGAACCAAGGGGATTGTTGGGCGCACTCCACATCGGACTCGTTCTTCAACTCGCCTGCGGCGAGCGCAAGGACCGAGGCGGCCAGCGCGGCGACGCCTCCGATGAGAAAAGCTCCCCAGATACTGATGGCGTCGTTGAAGATCAAGATCGTGTGCTCCGTGAATTGGTGTCTGCCATATGATACGCACAAGTCGGAGAGATATTTTCTAAAATCGCAAAATTTTGCTCAAAAGTCATGCGCCTGTGTCCTTCCTCGCCGTAGGTTCACGCTCTATTCTGCGCCGTTACGTCTTGACCTCCCCGCGAATAGAGCGAGATTTGGACATTCATCCTTTGATCCCACTCTAAAGAATGGCAGGAAGCAACCGCCGCCACCCACATGCCAAGATTTGTCGTCGAAAGCGGACAGGACGCCGGGTCGATCCATCAGGTCGACAGGCCCCTGAGCACCATCGGCCGGAGCGTCTCGAACGCGATTCAGGTCGTGGACCGTCGTATGTCGCGTAATCACGCGGAAGTGCAGTTGGAAGGCGGCCGCGTTTACGTTCGTGACCTCGAAAGCAAGAACGGCACGTTCGTAAACGGGAAGAACGCTGTCGAGCCGATCGAGTTGGGACACAACGATCGCGTGCGCATTGGCGACACGGTTCTCCGCTTCGAGGCGGAGGAAGTCCCAGGCTCGCCAGGTGATTCGAGCACCGGCGGTTCCCAGTCGAGCAGCAGCTCTAAACCGGGTACCGGAGCAAACACGGAGGGCGACAGTTCTTCGACGCGGATTCGTCTGGTCGAGGAGCACGAGTGGGGCTCCACCCGAGGCGAGCGGCGAGCCGGTTACGACCCCAACGCGGCGCCATCGCTGGAGAGCACCAGCATCATGGATTTCCGCGACGTAAATCGTCGGCTGGAAATCCTCTATCAAGTAACCGACGCCATTCGCTCGGTGCTCGATTTGGAAGAACTTCTCGAAACGATTATTGGAATCATCCAGATGGTTGTGCGCCCCGATCGGACGTACATGCTGATGATCGACGATGAGACCGGTGAGTTGGAGCCGCGCGTGGTGAAGGTGCGCGAGGGCGAGGACCCGACAGAAGTTAAGATCAGCACCTCGATCGCGAATCGCTGCCTGAACGACGGCGTGTCGCTGCTCGTTTCCGATACTTCACTCGACTCGCGGTTCAACGCGGCCGAGTCGATCATCATGAACGCGATTCGTACCGCGATGGTGGCGCCTTTGATATACAAGGGCGCGTCCATTGGCGTGATCTACGTGGATACCCAATCGCGCTCGGCGTCGTTTACCGAGGAAGAGCTGGATATGCTCACGTCGATCGCGAATCAGGCATCGGTCGCGATCACAAACGCGAAGCTCCAAGGGCAACTCGTCGAGCAGCACAAGCTGGCCCGTGAAATGGAAATCGCCCGCGGCATCCAGATGAACCTGCTGCCGAAGACGTACCCGGACCTGCCCGGCTACCAGCTCTCCGCGATGTCGCTTCCCGCCAAGCAGGTGGGCGGCGATTACTATGACTTCCTGAAAATGCCCGATGGCCGGCTGGGTATCGCCATCGCTGACGTCTCGGGCAAGGGCGTGCCCGCAGCGATTCTGACGGCGGTGACGCGCTCGTATCTGCAAAGTGAAACGCAGCACAAGGATTCCACGCTCGCGCAGACGGTGAGCCGTATGAATCGGATGGTCTGCCGAGACGTGACGAACGACATGTACGTCACGATGTTCATCTCTCAATTGGAGCCGGTGGAGGGCGAGTTGGAGTTCGTCAACGGCGGCCACGCCCACCCGATTCTGATCTCTCCCGCAGGAAAGATGGAGTTTCTGGAGGAAGGCGGAATCTTCCTCGGCATCGACGATAGCGCATGTTTCCGGTCGGCCAAGGTGACGATCCCGCCCGGCGGGCTTCTTGTATGCTATACCGATGGCGTGTCGGACATTCAAAACAGCCGCGGCGATATTTTCGGGACCGACAAGTTCTACGAGATCCTCTTGGACAAGCAGCATCTCTCCGCAGAAGACATTCGCAATGCGGTCTACCAGGCGTGCCTGAAGCATCGTGGCAGCGCCGATCAATTCGACGACTTCACCCTGATCGTGCTCAAGCGGCTCGATTTTAATGAGAGCGAGCTGGATTAGGTTAGGGTTTCCTGGGAGCGCTGGCGGCTCGCCGGCGTGTTGGTCTGTGTGAATCTATGGTAAGATTCGATTCCGGTTTTCAGGTTCGGATGCGACCGCTGTGTACGCGCCAGCGGGCCGCTGGCGATCCCAGTGGGGGCCTCCTGGGACTAGGGTGTTCTGCGGTTGTTGAAATCAGTGTTGATCTCCATCCATCTGTGGCTAAAAATTGTAGTTCGGTTGTTTGCCCTCTTGACGAAAGAAGCCGCCCCGATTTCTCGGGGCGGCTTCTTTGATTGTTGCTTGGTTGCTGTTACAGCGGGGCGCTGTAGGAGTCGACTCGCAGCGACTGGAGGGTGATTGTCTGCGACGGGTCGTTTCCGCTGCCGGGGACGAAGAGGTAGTCGAAGGAGAAGTTAACCCTGCGACCGACGAGCTCGGCCGGCACTTCGAAGTACATCAGGTAGTCGACCGACTCGCCGCCCGATGGGACGCGGGAGACGCCATCGATGGACTCGACGTTGACGTAGGTGCTGAGCTGGTTGCTGTCGTCGTTCATGCGGAGGCGGAAGGTGGGGACGCTGGCCGCCGAACCGGCTCCGGCGCTGGAAAGAACGCGGAACGTGGCCCGGTAGAGGCGGCCCTGATCGAGGACGATGCCCTGACCTTCAGGCGAGCCCCAGAAGCCGAAGTTGACCTGACCGCTGTTGCCAGCGGGGCCGAGCGTGAGGCCACCGTTTGTGCCGGATGACGGTGACGCCATCGGCGCAGCGGAACGTGGCGACCAGCCGGAGGTGGTCTGATTGAAGAGCCACAGCTTCTCGAGCCTGCTGTTGAGGAGAACGCTGTCGTCGAAGGCCTGAAGGATGACTTCGTCGGCGGAAACGCGCGCAACGGCGGCGTCTGCCGGATCGAAATTCATCAGGTCGTAGAACAGGCGGAAACGACGCTGCGTGTCCGGCATGGTGAAGTACTGGCGATATGTTTTCCGGTTTCCAAGGGTTGGCGTCAGGTTAGACGGGCCAGTGGAGGTCACGGTCAGCACGTCGCTCTGTTCGAAGGAGGAGGTGCTGGAACGGACGCGGAGGACGGGGACGCCTGCAGCGTTCGTCTGATCCGTGGAAGCGGTGAAGGTCGTGCGGTAGATCGAGTCAGACCCGGTCGTGCCGTCAACCGCTGTGAGCGGAGCGGGCTGATCGTATGGGAACGCGATGAACTCTGGTGATTGCCAGTAGCCGAAGGTGTTGGTGTTGTCTGTGGTGGTGGCATTGAGGCGGCCTGCGCTCGCGTCGGAGCTGGGCGTCGAGAACTCGGAAGGCGAGGCGAAAGCCCAGCCCTCGCTGGAGATGTCGAAGCTGTAGAGCTTGCTGCTCGGCGCGGCAGAGCCACCGCCGGTGAACACACCGTAGTGCTCGGCGACGTAATCTGCTGCGGCGAGGGCGTCGATCAGGCCAGCGCCGGATACGTCGTCGAAGCCGGGCGCGGCGCGTTCGCCGGTCACGTCGGTCGCTGTGATCTCCAGAACGCGGGCGATCTGGTCGGGCGTCAGGAACGGGTTGAGTTCCTTGATGAGCGCGGTGATCGCGGCTGCGTTAGGTGCGGCTGCGGAGGTACCGAAGAAGTTCGGATTGCCGTCGAGGTCGAAATCGGAGCCGCCGAAGAACGTCGTGTTGTTGCCGTCGACTGCGGAAAGGTCCGGCTCGAACGATGTGAACGGATCAAAGCCACCGAAGGCGTTGAAATGAACTGTGCGGGACCCGCCGAGTGA
>JAUIJJ010000338.1 GCA_030431385.1 bacterium
GCGAGCGTTCAATGGGAAGCATTCCCGGACGGTGGCTTTACCTTTAGCGGTCCGGCGCGAGTGACCTTCCAATACCTCGATTCAGAAGTCGCAGGCATCCCCGAAAACGATCTGCAACTCCACAAGGCGGATTCGCCCTTCGGGCCGTGGACGCTGCTGCCGAACCAGATCATCGACACTGCGAATAACACGATCTCTGGCGAAATCACCAGCTTCTCGAACTTCGCACTCGCGCAGCAGGGAACGCTCGATGTTGATCTTACGTCCTTCTCCGCCTCGGGAAGAATCGGCGAGGGCGTTGCGATTGAATGGGAGACCGCATCGGAGATTGGCAGCGCGGGTTATCACGTTTATCGCGCGGTGATCGAAGACGATCGCGCCGTGCAGATCGGCGAGCGACTGACCACATCAATGGTACCCGCACAGGGCAGCGAGATTAGCGGCGGTACCTACAGCGTGATGGATTCAGTGACGGTCACTTCGACCGACGAAGTCCGTGCGTATTTCTTGGAGGAGACCGAACTCAGCGGCGACACGAAGATGTTCGGCCCTGCCTACGCCACGATGGAATCGCTCCCAACATGGGTCGAGAACTGGCACCTCTACTAGTCAATTCCGTCAGCTCGAAGAAGCGACCGCCGGAGTGTTTTGCTCCGGCGGTTTTGCTTTTATGGACGTGGGGAGCGAGGGGTTCCAATCACCCTGCACTCATTCTCGCGGACTGAATAAATGATTGACCACCACGGGGGTTCGATTATGAGTTACTCATCTAAAGAAAGTCAGGGAATGTAATGTGCGCAGGAAAACTGTTGTAGCCACGTTACTGTGTCTAACGACCGGGTTCGCCGGTGCTCAGGACCTCCGCGACCCCAACGATGACGGAATTTTCGACGCTGCCGATCTGGCGACTCTCGCGACGAGCCTCGGGAACTGGAATCCGGAGCTCCATCCGGAATACGATCTCGATCAGAACGGGATTCTGGATGCCCGGGACTTCCAATTCGTCGCGCGGGTCATCAACGCCAACAAAACGCTGCCGCCGATTATTCAAGTCAGCGCGGAAGTCACCAACGGTATCTTTGTAACTAGAGAAGCCACCTACGAAGTGAGCATCAGCGTAGAGGGCGCGACCGGTGACTTTATGGTGACCGAAGGAAGCAATGTTCTGCTGACGGGAACGGGAACCGGGTCGGGCACAGCGGTCCTCAAACTGGAAGTCGGTAAGAATCTCTTCGCGCTGACGTTTGAAGACGCAGCCGGTAACACGGTGTTGCGCGAGTTGGAAATTCTCCGCGATGTCACACCACCACAGATCGTCTTGGAGTCTCCAGGTCCCGGCGATCTGGTTACTCAGCAGAATGTTCCGGTGTCCGGTCAGGCCTTGGATAGCGACACGTCGACGGGTGTGCGGGTTAATGGCGTCGCCATGACCATTAATCCCGACGGCAGCTTCTTTGGGGCGGTGCCGTTTACGCTCGATGCAGGCGGGCAGAGAAAACTCACCGCCGTTGCAACCGACGCGGCGGGAAACACTGCACAAGATGACGTCGAGTTCGAACTCTTTGTATCTCCGCCGGAGACACTGGAGACAGGCTCTGTTCGGATGGACCTGCCGCCCGGAGCGATCTGCCGACGCGGCGAGGAGCCGAGTCTCAGCGAGTTGAACAATGGCGATGTAAAGTCGATGCTCGGCCCCGGTTCTGAGATGATCGTGTCGTCTCCGCCCGGTGGAGGTTTGACCGATGGCGTGATTGTTTTGCCAAACGCCATGATGGTCGCCGTCGAAGGTCAATCTACTGAAAACCAAGGTGTCGTCGGCGCGGTGCAGGAACCGCTGTTCGCGAACCGCCCGGAAATTTCACTCCAGAACGTGACCGGTGCGACCAATGCGATGCCCGTTTGGATTTTTCAGGTGATTCCCGATGCCGATGGTGACGGGATGGCGGAACTGTCGCTCGTCTCGCGCGCTAAGGTCGCGGAGGATGGCCCCAATGCGGGGCGTGTCGTTCCTGTGGACGATCCCGATCTCGACTTCCCCGGCGTCTTCAATGACGAATCGAGGCTCTTTGACGAGGAAGCACTGAGGAGATATTCGGACGTTCCCGCGATCAGAAATCTACTCGACCGAATGGACGAGAAGCGGAGCAGAGGTGAAGACCCGAAGGCGCGCGTGACGTTCTTCTGTTGCGCGGCGTCGGCGGCGATTCCGGTGAAGGGTCGTATTCGCTGCGGCACGTATACGGCGACCCAGATCATCGACCGTTTAATCGCTGCGGAGAACGACCTCCGCCAGATCGCCATAGACATGAACGCCAGTGCGCAACGGATGGTCGATGCGGAGAACACTCGCATCGGCGCAGTTTCGGATATTGCCGGGCTGACAGACGTGCCGCTTCCGGGCGGAGGAAAGGTTTCGGTTCCGACGCTTCTCAACGGCAAGGCTTACGGGTGTCTGAAAAACTTCGTACCGGCGAGCAAGGCGCTGGATCGCATCAATGATATCGGAGCAAAGTTAGGCGATCTCGGGCTAGTCCAGCTCGCGCTCGGTCAAGCCAACCCTCCGCTTCAGGAAACGGCAATCGCTCTCACGGACAAGGCGATCGATCACGCCGAGACTCGACTGCGAGCCAGAGCCGAAACGGCGGCCCTCGACGAGTTTCATAACATCGTCGGAAATGTCGATAAGCTGAAGGAGTACAAGAAGAAGCTGGGTGTGCTCAACGATGCCTACAACTGTGCCGCGCTTGGGTTCCGGGTGGGGCAGTTGATCACATCTGTGACCACGATCTTCACTGAACCAGATGTAACAGATGCGCTTCAGGCCTCCTACGACATCAAGCTGCGCGTGTACAAACGGCTGGCGGATTGTTACCGACAGAACATCGCCGTGACGGAGAGTGGTCGTGGCGGCGACGGTGCGTTCCGTACTTGGCTGGAGTTCCAACGCGATACGCAGGCGATTCAAGAAAGCCTCGGCAAGCTTGACACTTTCGCCGGCGAGGCTCTCTCCAACGACGAAGAGTTTGCGGACCTGCTTGAAGAGATGGCCGCATTGCTCGAACCTGGCCATACACAGTCGGTTGCCGAGCAGACAGATCTACTCGATCGGCTCGTCGCTCTCTTGGAGGATGAGAGCTCTCTGATTATGCGGCAAGACGAGGTCTTCGAAGGGTTCGATGCCTTGGCGGATGCTGCCATGATGACCCCGGTGCTCGTAGAACGCGTGACGGAAGCTCGCGACATCATTGCGAATACTAACACATCTGCCTTCGAGGATGCTGGTGGATATCCCGGCGCGTACGTCACGTTGCAAGGCTCAGGCTCGCCTCTGGCAACGATGACAGGTCCCGGCGGCAGCTATGTACACTTTGTGAACTCTGCACTGCGCATCGATTTGGGTCCGCCCAAGGTCGCGATTTTTGATGGTCGGACCTACGATGTGGATTCTGGGGCGGAGGATGGACTTCTCACGGGTGCAGGTAGCGGCTCTGTGGATGAACAAGTGTTCCCGTTTACTCCCTTCGACACGGTGGATTTCGACGTTCTGCTTGAACTCCCCGACGTCGTGATCAACTCGACTGTTGTCGACAATGAGGGGAATCCTCCCACGGTGGAGATCCAAACGCCGTCGTCAACGCAGCCGGGAATTGCAGGGCAGCCGATGCTGGTTGAAGTCATGTCGTCCGACGATATCGCGGTAATGGGTGTTGAAGTGACGGTGAATGGCGAATCGGAAACCGGACTTCCGGGCGGCTTCGGGCGAGGTGTGATCCGCATGCCAGACGAGCCGGGCTCAGTGATGGTGACGGCAATCGCGGCCGACGCGGGCGGAAACCTCGCAACCGATTCTGTGACCATTGACGTCGTCGACGGACTGTCGGCATTCACGATTTCGCCGGATCGAGTCAACATCGGCCTCGGCGAGAACATTCAATTCACAGCCAACTTGCTCGGGAACGACGTCAGCACCGAGGTACGGTGGCTCATCAACAACATCGAGGGTGGCAACCCGGAGCTTACCGGATCAATCTCGCCCGATGGCGTCTTTGATACGAAGCCCTTGGACGTCGGCGCGACCTTGACGATGCGCTCGCGCCCGTCGACGACGGCGCGCACGAGCGGCGCGAAGGCGACCTGCGGATCCAGGGCCACGAGGCTGCGCGCGCCGTCGGCGAAATCCACCGCGAACTCCGCGCCTTCGGCGCCGACGACGCCCGACCAGGACCGCGCGCCGATCGAGACGGTCCAGGCCGCGGCGACGCCGCGCTGATGGTTCGCGAGCGCGCCGGAGATCCGCGCGGCGCGCTGTTCGCGCAGCGCTTGCACATCAGCCTCCGCCACACTGAGCCGCTGCAGCGAGCGTCCTCCGTTTTCTTTCCAGCTTTCCACGGTCTCCCGGATCTTCTCCCGCTCTGCTTCCAGGGCGGCAATGCGTTCC
>JAUIJJ010000339.1 GCA_030431385.1 bacterium
ATTGTCCGTCACAAAACCTGTCGACCTGTTCGGGAGAATCTTCGCAGAGCGCTCGAAGCACTTCGAGAAGCTCATTGCCGAGGTCCGCGACGGCAACCGCACCGTTGTCCTCCAAAACCTCCCGGGCTCCGCGCTGGCCTTTGCAATCGCAGAAGTTATCAAAAGCGAATCGCGCCCCGTTCTGCTCCTCACCGCAGGCGGCGAGCGGGCAGAAGACCTCACCGGCGACTTCGAGTTCCTCGGCATCAATCACCCACTTCACTACCCCAAGTGGGAAGTCCTGCCCTACGACGAAGAAGAACTCTCTCTGGAGATCATGGCGAAGCACCTCGACGTTTACGAGACTCTTGCCCGCCGCAGGAAGTCCGGCGGCGGCGATCCCTTCGTCATCTGCGCCCCCGTCGACGCCACCATGCAGCGCATCCTTCCCCGCGAGGAACTCGAGAAGCTAACAGTCCACATTGAATGGGGCGACACGCTCGACGTGGCCGCGCTCACTGATCAACTGAACGCCGCCGGTTATAGCCGCGAACCGCTCGTCGAAGCCCGAGGCGAGTACTCCGTGCGCGGCGGCATCATCGACATCTTTCCACTCAATGCGGAAAACCCGCTGCGGATCGATCTCTTTGGCGACGAGATCGAAAGCATCCGCGTCTTCGATGTCGGGACACAAAGGAGCCTTGAGGAACTCGGCACCGACGGCTCACTCGTCATTCCTCCCGCCGCCATCAAATCACACATCAACGAATACGTCCAAACCGGCGGACAGTTGAACACGCTCTACGATCTCATTCCCGACGACACTCTCGTCGTCCTGGAATCGCCGGAGCGATACAACGAGGTGTGCGAGTACTTTCAAAACGCCGTCGACCGCCAGTTTGAAGTGCATAAGGGAAAGGAAACACCCCGCCCGGAAGAACTGCTCATCCCCGCCGCGGATGTCCCTAACTTTACAAAGCGTTTCCACCGCATCGAATACAGCAACGCACCGCAGGAAACTGCCCGGCGGAGCGTCCGCATTACCTTCGAATTCGAGCAGTACAGCGGCGAAACAACAGAGCTCTCCTCCTGGCTTTCGCAGATACGAAAATTGCAGGCGAAAGACTATACAGTCGCCGTCATTTGCGATAACGATGGACAAGTCCAGCGTTTCGACGAAGTGCTCCGCGAGCAGGAAATCAGCGCCATTCCAGTTCTCGACGACAAGACCGCCGCGAAGCTTTCCGCCCCCGATGTGCTAACCGGTTACCAAGATGTGATCCTCATGGTCGGCGCGCTTCAAGCCGGCTTCAGTATGCCCGATTGCCGCCTCTGTCTCATTACCGATCGTGAAATCTTCGGGCGCTATAAACGACGCTATGTTTACAAGAAAATCTACAAAGGAAAACCCATCCAGACCAGCAACGACATTCGCCGTGGCGATTTCGTTGTTCACGTCGATCACGGAATCGGTCAGTTCCTCGGCATGCGTGTTCAGGAAATCGACGGGCGCATGGTGGACCTTATCGAAATCCTCTACGCGAATTCGGACAAACTGCTCGTTCCCGTCGATAAAATTCACCGCGTCCAAAAATACAGCGGACCCGAGCAGGCCGAACCCGCGCTCGACAAACTCGGCAGCAGCCGATGGGTGAAGCGCCGTAAGAAGCACAGCGAAGAAATCGAAAAGCTCGCCGACGCGTTGTTAGAACTCTATGCCGAGCGTCACATGGCAAAGCGTCCCGCTCACAAACCCGACACCACACAGCAGCGTGAATTCGAAGCCAGCTTCCTCTATCAGGAAACGCCCGACCAGCAAGAGGCGATCAATCAAGTTAAGAACGATATGGAGAACGAACGACCCATGGACCGGCTCGTTTGCGGCGACGTCGGCTATGGTAAAACCGAAGTCGCCATCCGCGCCGTCTTCAAGTGCGTTCAAAGCGGTCGGCAGGCCGCGCTGCTATGCCCGACAACCATCCTCGCACAACAACACTACAAAAACTTTTGCGAGCGATACGCCGACTATCCAATCCGCATCGAGATGATCTCCCGCTTTAAGAAACCAGCGGAGATTCGCGAGATCAAAAAGAAGCTCAAGGCCGGCGAGCTCGACGCCGTCATCGGCACCCACGCGCTCCTCGCCAAAGACGTCCAGTTTCAAAACATCGGCCTCGTCGTCGTCGACGAAGAGCAGCGCTTTGGCGTGAAACATAAGGAAAAGCTCAAGGAAATGCGTAAGGAACTCGATATCCTGACGCTTTCCGCGACGCCGATTCCACGTACCCTGCACTTTGCAATGAGCGGCCTCCGCGACCTATCACTCATTACAACGCCGCCGCCAGATCGCCAACCAATCAAAACGCGCATCATTCACTTCGAGGAAGAGCAAGTCGCTGAAGCAATCCTCCGCGAGCTGAATCGCGGCGGGCAGGTCTACTTTATTCACAACCGCGTGCAGTCCATTCAGGAAGTCGCAAAGCGCATACAGCAAATCGTTCCCCACGCCCGAATCGCAGTCGCTCACGGCCAAATGAAGGACTCCGAATTGGAGGAAACGATGCTCAAGTTCATCGACAACCAATTCGACATTCTCTGCGCCACGACCATCATCGAAAACGGCGTGGATATTCCCAATTGCAATACCATCATTATCAATCGCGCCGATGCCTTTGGCCTAGCCCAACTCTATCAGCTCAGGGGCCGCGTCGGCCGCGAGAGACGTCGCGCCTACGCCTACCTCATCGTCCCCCAGGGCCGCGCCATTACCGAGTCCGCAGTGAAGCGACTTCAGGCAATTGAAGAATTCGCCGAGCTAGGAGCCGGCTTCAGCATCGCAATGCGCGACCTTGAAATCCGAGGTGCCGGCGACATCCTCGGTAAGGCCCAGCACGGCGCCATCACCGAAATCGGATTCGAGCTGTTCTGTGAACTGCTGTCCGAAAAAGTGCAAGAAAAACGCGGCGAGATCGGTCCTCGCTTCCGCGATGTCGACGTCCGCTGCGAAGCCAGCGCCTACCTGCCCGGCCCCTACATGCCGATTGAAGCCCAGCGTGTCACCTTTTACAAAAGACTCGCCAGCACCCGCAAGGACGAGGAACTGGTCGAGATTGAAAACGAATTGCGCGACCGTTACGGCGACCTCCCCGAGCCCGCACAAACGCTTCTCGAAACATTCCGAATGCGTATTGCCTGCCAACCCCTGGGTATCAGCACAATTCGGCAAAGTAAGAACAAAGTCCGCCTCACCTTCTCCGCGCCCATCGCCAGACATCGTCGAAGACCTCAGAAAAGCCACAGAAGGTATTCCTGCGATTGCTCAGGTATTGGCTGATAGTCAGGACCAAGTTCTCCTTACCCTCAAGGAAGACATCACGCCCAAAGACCAACTACCAATCGTTACCGAGTTCCTAACAAAAGCCCACAGCGCCGTACCCGCCGAGGCATAGCGTACCAAAACCAAGGGCGTGCACCGTGTAATGGTCGCACGGTGCATTTGCTATATATAGTGATAATAAAAGTTATCCACAGGTTTACTTCGCTTGACGCGGGGAATTTCCGTGTACTACCAATTGACACTGTAGGAAATCCTTTCCCTTAGGAAGCTGCCGTGTCGCAACTCACCGCTCCCGTTCAAACACCCGTTAACCCCGACCGTGGCCGACTCGACCGTATGCGCCAGTCCATGGAAAGGGACGAAAAAGTCGATGCACTCGCCGACCTGTTATCTATTGCTGGAAATCCCGTTCGGCTTCGAATTCTCCTCTACCTCACCGAGGTGCAGCGTCTTTGCGTGACCGACCTCGCCGCACTCCTCGGAATGAGCATCCAAGCCGTATCTGCGCACCTGATCAAGATGAAGCTCCAGGGCGTGTTGGTCTCCCGAAGGTGCGCGCGTACCGTCTACTATTCAATCGCCGACCCGGAGATAGGCCACGGGTTCCGTGACATGCGCGAAGCGATGATGTGGTAAACTTCGCACACGACAACATTTCCCTTCACAGTGTACACTCAAGTGAATAGCTCTCCTTCCCGGCGCGGAATGTGCAACAGACCGCACTAACCTGGTTTCTTGACCAAAAGGAGAGCTTATGAAAAAAATCGCAATACTTACCATGTTACTGGCAACACTGGCGACCGTCGGTGTCGCCGCGCCAATCGAACAGGACAACGGTCCCCTCGTCGCAGCCAAGGGAGTAAGGGTCCTTCCCTACGCGCCACCCGCCGCAGCTCAATCACCCCGGCAGGACGGCGGATACACCAATATATCGCTCGACCAGTGGAACATCTCCTCGCCCACAGTCGATCCCTACGCACCAATTCGAGTCAGCCGCGAGAACGGCGCGATCGTCATGCGCCCCGACCTCGACTGGCCCAAAGACTCCTTTGGGTGGATTGAATCACCCACTCTAAACGTCTT
>JAUIJJ010000340.1 GCA_030431385.1 bacterium
GTTTACTATATACAGTCCCGATATTGTTCCACGCTTGAGCGTTGCGCGGATTCACTTGTAGGACGTGAAGGAAGTGCTGTTCCGCCTCGGCGAGATCATTGTCTACCATCGCCAAATATCCGAGCCCATTGATCGACCTTTCGTGGTTTGGCTCAACTTCCAGACTCTTGGTGAGATACGTGGCCGCCTCGGCGAAGTCTCTGCGCTGCAACAGCATATTACCGTAGCTCTGCAATGCATCAGCAGAACTTGGATTCAGCTTTACCCTCTGCGTGTAAAACGCCTCTTCGTCGACGAAGTATGAGGCTCTGTGAAACGACGTCACAGCCGCTCCGACGATAGCGACACCGCCGAGAACGTACACAGTTTTAAGTACATTTTCCTTCAAGTGACTTAGCAATTCGAGTAGTACAATGAGTAACCCGAGCAATGGGAGTATCAGATGCCTCTCAGCAAATGGTGATTCTTGCACGAGTAGATTCGAAGTCGGTAGAAACGTCGCTAAGAACCAAACTGCGCCAAAGACGAGCACGCTGTTGCGGCGGTCTTGTGACTTGGCGACCGCCAGAAGCAGCGTTGCCATCAACACGATGACCGCTAGCAATTTCAGCGGCGCGAACCAAGACGCTGTCATTGGTTCGTAGTTCAAGTCATACGATGGCATCAGAATGTTTTGAAGCGCATAGAGCCACGATAGGGGAATCAGCGTGAACTCTTTTTGCAGTTCGATTCCGCCGGGAACGTCCGCAAGAACCCATGACCTGACGATTAGATAGATAAGGAGTAACATCGCTGGCGTCGCGTACCTCAGAGCCCACGATTTGACGTTTCGCGCCGGTGGCTTTCCGCTAAGCCCTAAGGCATCAGCTGCGAGGAATAGTATCGGCGTCACGACGGCAACTTCGCGGCAAAGGAGCGCGAGTGTGAAGAGAAAGTACGCACCAACCCGCGCTAGTAAAACGCCCCTGCAATACACCCGCACACTGGCGATCATGAAGATCGATGCAAGGAGCGCTTCACGGCCTGTAATCGCGTGGACGGCAGATGAGGAAACCGGGTGGAGCGCGAGGAGTAGAGCTCCACCGGCGGCAATCGGCGTTGCGAATTGGAATGGTCGGTCGCGAAGGAACTTCCACGCCACCACACCGAGGAAGGCCGCGAGGATGACGTTGAGGACATGATAGGGAAAGGCCGTTTCGATTCCGCTAACCGCTCGCTGGACCAAAATTGTCAATCGGGTCAGCGGGCGATAGTAGGGCAGGCCCGTGTAGTGCGGTTCGACGAAGACTGCTAGCAACTCGACGTAGTTCTGAGGAGCCGGCTGCGTGAGGATCAGTTCGTTATCGTCATAGACGAAGCCGCCTGCCACGGAGACCCAGTAGACAGCGAGAATAGCGATCGAGATGAAGATCGTAAGGTCGGCGCGGGTAAAGTACTCCCGCCACGGCGCGTGTTTTCGCGTCACCGTCAGCGGCGGCTCTGGCTCGGGACAAATCTCTTTGAAGCGTTCTTCCAATGGGTTCTCCATGACAACCGTGGGAAATCTCGCGAATGAGGCTGGGCGCGACAAGGAGAGATACCGCGATTTCCCTGTGAACGCAGTTGCGGCGGGGCGATCTGGTGCGGCACTTAGGTAGTCGATCCCCGCTTCGGAGCGACCGATGGCCCCCCGAATCCTGCTGCTGACGACCGAACCTCTTCCCATTGCCGGACTGCCCGCGACGGGTGCTGGCATGCGCGCGTGGGCGCTTGCGGAGGGCCTGCGAAGCGCGGGCTTTGACGACCTGCAAATCGCCTTCGCTGCCGATGCATCGCGCGGTGTGGAGATTGCCCTCCCGGGTCACGTCCAGAAGTTCGAGCGCGCGGCGCTCGATGACTTCATTGCTGAGCAATCGCCCGACATCGTTCTCTTCCAACACTGGGGGCTCTTCGACAGCATCAAGCGGGAGATCGAATGCCCGGTGGCGATGGATCTTGCGGGGCCGCATTTGCTTGAGCGCCGCCTGTGGAACTCACTGCGCCCAGCGGAAGACTTGGCACAGAAACTCCGCGCTCTCGCTCGGGCGGATTTCGTCGTGTGCAGCGGTCAGTTTCAACGCCATTGGTTTCTGCCATTCTTGGTTCAGGCGGGGCACGAACCCACGCCGACGCTTTGTCCGGTTATTCCCTTTTCCATGTCGCCGAACACTCCCCCGCCCGAGGCGGATCGCATCCGGGATCGCTTTCTTTTTGCCGGAATGTTCTTACCGTGGCAGGACCCCGAAGCGACGCTTCGGACGACGCTGGAAGTCATGGATGACAAGGACCGTGGCTCGCTGCTTTTCATCGGCGGACCCCATCCCGCTGGCGATGTTTCAGGCGGTCGATTCGATTCTCTCCTCGAGTTTCTCAAGCAGCACCCTCGCGTCACTATGGAGGGCACGATGTCCTTCGACGAGCTGAGCACCCGCATGGCGAACTGCGGCGCGGCGATCGACTTGATGCCCAGAAACGCCGAACGCGAGCTCGCCTTTCCGACGCGCACGGTGACGTTTCTTTGGGCAGGGTTGCCGGTCATTCACAATGACTACGATGAGCTCGCGGGGCCGATAGATCGCGAGAAGGCTGGTTGGATTCAGTCGCCTGATGACCTCGCAGGATTGCGTCAACGCATTGGTCGGCTCGTGAGCCACCACGAGGACATCGATCCGCGCAGCGCGAACGCGCAGGAACTCGTGCGCCGAGAATACAACTGGGAGAAGACCATCACGCCGCTGGCAGATTGGTGCGCAGACCCAAAACCTCGCGCGGGGCGCGGGGAATTACTGATGCCTGTGCAGGCTGATGTGAAGTCGGAAGCCACGGCCTCCGCGAAGCGCACATTGGGAACAGTGACCTATTCGCCGCCGAGCGCAGTCACGGAAACCGAACGCGGTCCGTGGTACCTGAGCCCCGTCGTTTTCGCGCTGGCTCTACCGGTGAGCGTTGCGCTGGTGCTACTCTTCGCCTTAGCCGAACTGGTCAGGCTCGTCATCGCGCCTTCGCCGAAAAGGCGGCGGCGCAGTTCTTAGGCAAAGGGATCCTTCCCCGGCGCAAACTTTACTTCTCGAAAGATCAGCCCGCAGGCGGGCATCACCTTCGCCCGGATGGGACGTTTGCCCGCGCGCAATGCGTCTGCGAGTTCCTCCAGCGAGAGGTCGCCAGCGCCAACAGACGCGATACCTCCAACCATAAAGCGGACTTGATGATGGACGAAGCTGCGCGCGCTGAAACGGAAAGTCCAGTAACGGCGCGGCAGCGCGAAAGGTGATTCGGGAGTGGGGTCCGGCGGGAGCGCGGACGCCTCGTCGATGTTGAGCAACGTGCGCTTCGCCTGGCAGCGCGACGAACGCCACTCGCGCATTTCCAACTTTCCCTGAAACAGTTTCGTGGCGGCGATGGTGAGTTCCGGTTCCAGCTGCCGCAGGTCGACAGCAACGTGATTCATCCGGATCGGGCAGACCTCGTCGCGAAGGGAGAGTTGATAGAGGTAGGTACGCTGAACAGCGTCGTGACGTGGGCTGAAGTCGGGATCGCAGATCACCGCCGTGCGGATGCGAATCTCTGGCGGAAGTAGTGAGTTTAACGTCCTGCGTATGCGCTTTTGCTCAAGGCGTTTTGGTAACTCGAGGACAACCACCTGTCCGAGAGCGTGAACGCCTGAATCCGTTCGCCCGGCAGCGATGAACCGAGATGGCGAAGCACCGATGGTGGCCGCTGCTGCCTCGATCTTTCCCTGAATCGTCTCGGCGGTATGGAGCTGCCTTTGCAGGCCGGCGAAGTTGGTGCCGTCGTATTCGACAAGCAAGGCGACGCGATGCTGCGGGAGGGCCGTCATGGTCAGTCTTCCCCGACGACTGCCATCCAACTACGCATGGCGTGATCGACTGCAACACACCCCGCGAGCATTTCTTCGAGTTGATCGAGAGGGATCATGTTCGGGCCGTCGCTCTTGGCGTTTTCCGGATCGAAATGAGTTTCGACGAACAGAGAATTCACACCGGCAGCACATGCGGCGCGGGCGAGCAAGGGCACGAACTCGCGCTGCCCGCCGGTGGCGGTGCCCAACCCGCCTGGCTGCTGAACGCTATGGGTTGCGTCGAAGCACGTGGGCATGCCGGTCAGCTGTTGCATTGTGGCAAGTGAACGGAAGTCAGAGACGAGCGCGCCGTAGCCGAAACTGGCGCCGCGCTCGGTAAGCAGCACATCCTTGCAGCCGACTTCGGCGAGCTTCGCCACGACATTTCGGACATCTGCAGGTGCAAGAAACTGGCCCTTCTTCACGTTGACCGGTTTCCCCGCCCGACCGACCGCCTGCACAAAATCGGTCTGCCTGCAAAGGAACGCGGGAATCT
>JAUIJJ010000011.1 GCA_030431385.1 bacterium
ACGTAGACGACCTGATGACCGAGCAGCAAGATGAGCCACGAAACATATAGCCAGATCAGGAAGACAATACTCAGGCCGAACGCGTCTTGAAGTGTGCTGTTCACCGTCGACATGGTAATGTAAAAGTAGAAGACATTCCGCGCGACTTCCCAGAGAATCGACGCGACCAATCCGCCGAGGAACGCGTAGCGGAATTTCACCTTCGCGACGGGGATGAATGTGTACGCCATTCCAAGAATCAGCGCCACGAGGGTTAGCGGTATCAGGTATACAATAAACCAGAAGTGGGCAGTGATGAACCGGATTGTCTCCAGTAGCGTCGCGGGGTCTTCGGTTGTGGAAACAAACAGTGATCTGATGATCGCGGTACTTGAAATGGAGATGGCGATGATGATCGGCGCGAGCACCAATGCAGTCATGAAATTGCGGACTGTATGCAACCAGCTCATCATGTGCTCGGTGTGCCACACCTCGTTCACTGTTGTTTCAATTGTATAGTAAAGCAGGCCGGTGGTAACAAGCAGACCGAGAAACCCGAAGAGCCCCGCTCCGGCGGCGCTGCTGCGGAACTTGTTTGAGGCAGACCGCACCCAACCGCGGATTTCTTGCGTCCACTGTTCTTGATCTTGGATGGACTGCTGCATTTCCAACGATGCTGGCGATGGGGGACCTTCGAGCGATGGCGTCGCCGCAACTAGAGGCGGCGGTGCGTTGCTGACTTGTGCGCTGCCCTCAGTTTTCTCGATTTCCTCCCCGGCGTCGGCGGCATCGTCGGCGTCTTCGAGTGCAGCGAAGCTCATTGTTGCCGAGGGGAGAAAACGGTCCTCGATAAAAGAGAGGAACTGCTCCTCCTTCTCCTCAGTAAAGAAGAGGGAGGCGGTGGAGGTCGCGACAGCGAGGAGGGGAAAAATTGCGAGAATGGTTGTAAAGGTCAGCGACGAGGCGCGACGGGTCAGGGCGACGTTATACGTCCCCAACGTCATAAGAACCAGAAACCGATAGAAGACGACGCCATAGTAGTAGCGCCTGCGGGTGAGGCCGTCGACTTCCAGCCCCTTCATCCACAAATGGAATTTCCTCATCCGGAACCAAATGCCGGAATCCGGACTAGCGTCGTCTTTGAGTTCGTCTTGATCGAGTTTCATGCGTCACCGTGTGGGCTGGACTCTCGCCGGGAAAGCCGAGAGCTGACAAGGGCAAAGCGGGCGATGGGCGCACCAGTGGAGTCAGGTTTTTTCTGAAATTTATTAGTGGACGTTCATCGGTCAGCCGCGAGAGAAGTGGCCCTTGGAAGGCCACAACCGGCCGCGGAGTCATCAGCAATGCCCCCAGTTTTTGAGGATGCAGCAAAAAGCTTCGAGTCCTACCTGCGCGTGGAGAAGAACCTGAGCCCGCGAACGCGGAAGGCGTATCTCTACGACCTTCGCCGTTTCGCGGATTTCGTCCGCGATCAGACCGGCTCGCCACGTCTGCCCGCGCTTTCTCAAGTCGAGAAGGAGGCCATCAGCGCGTACCTCGTCCACCTGCGAGAGGGCTTGGGCTATCGGCCATCGACGCTGTCTCGGTCGATCTCCTCGATCCGCGTGTTCTTCGATTTTTGCGTCGAACAGGGTTGGTTGGAAGAAAGCCCAGCACACGGAATTTCCTCGCCAAAGCGCCCGCGCAAACTGCCGGTGTACCTGATCGAGAAAGAGCTGCGCGCCTTGTTCGATGCTCCCGATGTTGCGACTGTACAGGGGCTACGCGACCGGGCGATGCTCATCGCGATGGCGTTCTGCGGGCTACGTCTCCAGGAACTCGTCGGTCTGAGCGTCGGCGACGTGGATTTCGAGAGCCGGACCCTGCGCGTCCTCGGCAAAGGGAGCAAGGAGCGGCTCATCCCGATGAACCGCGACGTGGATTACGCGCTTCGCGCGTGGCTGGATCAGCGCAACAGCGAGGCGAAGGAGAAGGCGATATTCACCAACCGTTTCGGGCGGAGAATGAGCGGCCGCATGGTGGAGAAGATCGTCGACAAGCACGTGAAGGCGGCGGGGCTGAGCCGCGCCAAGCTTTCACCGCACAAGCTCCGCCATACCTTCGCGACGATGCTCCACCAGAAGGACGTGGACCTCGTGGAAATCCAAGCGCTCCTCGGCCACGCGGCCATCTCAACCACTCAGATTTACACCCACACAAACCGCCAGCGACTGCGCGGCGCGGTCGATCGAATCAACCACCTCTCCAAGTAAAGCGCTGGCAGCCAAAGCGTGCGAATTCCGCTTTCGGGAGTAAATGTCGCAGGCGAATCCTGTTGACTGTCTGCCGTGAACTGGCGATCTTGCGAAATTAAGGTCGCAGGTGGTCGCGGGGTTTTTCCGTGTTCTGCCGTTGCAAAAGACGAACAAGAGGCACTGGCAAATGATAGCTCCATTGGCGGCTCTCCTCAGGCTCCATGAGTATTGTACTGAAGGCAAGAAGGCTCCCAAGCGCGGTGCTGAGGTCAACCGGCTGCGCCAGTCTTTAAGTGAAGAACTTTCAGAGAGATACGATGGCCTCGTCGAGCAACACGGCGCTGGCGCTATCGCCGAGTTGGATCGCGGCATCTGTACCGGGTGCTTCATGCGCCAACCGGATCAGACGATTCAGGTCGAAGAAGACATTTACGCGTGCCAAAATTGCGGCAGGCTTCTTTACGATCCCGATGTGGCGTACGATTATTCCGTAGGCTAGGCCCGACCCCACAACCTCATCCCTCGACGTTCACCGACTTCCCATCACAGATACGCTTTCACTCCGGCAGTTCGACGTTCGCTGCGCGACCGAGTATCGTCAGCCGCTCTCTGGTCTGAGGCGTCATCCCCGCAAAATCCTCGCGCTCATCGATGTCCTGCAACACGGGTAGGGACTTGCTATCGACCGTGTACCCCTTTTCTGCAAGGGCCGCCGCGAGCTGACTGGCCGTGTCGGCTTGCGAGTATTCGACTCCATCGAACAGGCCCGGCTCGTAACGCCTTAGCCCCAGAACGTAAAAGCCACCATCGGCTGCCGGGCCGAGGACCGCGTCGTTTTCGCCGAGCAGCGCGAAGGCGCGGGCGATGTGATCGCCCGCAATGTCCGGGCAGTCGGAGCCGATGATGCAAACGCGCTGCGCCTTGAGCGCGGTGAACGCTTGCCGCGCCGCGTCGTCGAGCTTACCGGCGAGATCACGCTCCGGTTGCGGAATCGCGTCGACGATGGGTGCTTTCCCGTCGTTGAGCCACATGGCCACTTGGGCGAGTCGATCAACTGGCGTGGAGTAGAGCGCGAGCTTGAAGTTCTCTTCCAGCGACGCCCGACGGAGCCGATATACTTGGTCCTCGGTCATGAGTTGGTAGAGCGCGGCTGCGTGGTCGTCGCCGATGGTTGCTGCGAGGCGCGTTTTGACGGCTCCCGGCTCGGGAAACCGCACGAAGATCATGACGACTTGGTCGGAGGACATGGGGGCGGCTACTCCAGTCGCTTGCGAATGTCGGCGAGGGCGGTGAGTTTGTCGCGCAGCGCCTGCTGCTCGCCACTCTCGATCATCGCGGCGAACTCGGTAAGAATGTCCGCCGCGCGCCGGAGACCATTGCAGACTTCGTCGGGGTTTTCGTGGCAGATCCCCACCCAGTCGGCCGGCTGGTTCATGACGGGGCGAGTAGCGTCTTGGAGGACAAAGCTCCAAAGAAACTTGAGGAGGTTCGTGTCCTCGCCGGAGCGGTGGAGGAGTTCCATCTGCGCGGCGGCGAAGAGGCGGGGGAGATGGCTGAGCATGGCGATGAGCTCATCGTGGCGCGAGGGGTGGAGGAAAACCGTGCGCGCGCCGAGACATTCCCAAAACCGGGCAATGCGCGCGGCAGCGGCGAGATCGGTCTGGTTGTTGAGCGTGATGTAGATGCTGCTCTCGGCGACGGGGTCCTCGCCCTCGCTCGCTCCTTCGGCGCGGAGGCGTAGGCCGAGCGGGTGGCTGCCGACGAAGGTCGCGCGGGTTTTGACTTTCTCGACGGCAGCGAAGATCGTTCGCTTGGAAGGCCCGGCGTCGGTGACGATCGTGCCGGGCTCGGCGGCCATGAGGACCTCCTGAAGCTGACCACACAGCGCCTCGGTTGTATCGGTGACGATAATGAGATCAGCGCCGACGATTGCCTTGGCGGGATCGTCGCAATACTCGTCCACGAGCAGAAAGTCGATCTGGCCGACCCACGACGATGCGACAACCTGATTGGCGACGCCGGCACGGCGCGCGGCGGAGGCGATGGCCTCGCTGGTGGCGCTGGCGCCGATGAGCGCGATGCGGCGAAACATGGGTTGGGCGTGTTGCGGATTGTTCACGAGGCGACTCCAGCGAAATGCGGATCGACCATCACCCGCAATCCCATCCGGGACAAGCAGGTTCCCGTCGCGAGCGGGCTACCTCAGCATAAACGAATCGGGCAACGGTGCATCGGGGAGCGAATCGACATCCAGCACGTAGAGCTCCCTGCCGCCGCGGAACGTTTCGGCACTGAAGAAAATCTGGTCGCCGATCCGCGTCAATTCGGCCGGGAACGAGGAGTAGTTGCCGGGGTCGATTTCGGCAACGAGTTGAAGCGTTCCAGGCCACCCCGTGTGCAGCTCTGAACCGAAGCCCTCCTGAGCTTGCGCGGAGAGGATCGTACGCTTTTCGGGGATCGAGAGGGCTGGCTTTGATAGAAAGGAAATCGACCCGATCTCTTCGTGGGAGGTGACGATATCAGCCCAATCGGGGTCGAGCAACCGGGTGCCTTCGGTTGTACCATCGGTGAGCCACAACTGACGCTGCTCGCTTGGTCCTGCCCGCAGGAGAATGCGGTTCTGATACCGTGCTACCGGGTTCGGCAGTTCTCCGAGCGGCGGCATCAGAAAGCTATGCGTTCCCTCCGCTGTTCCGTCGCTAGTGTAGAAGCGTGACTCGCCGGTCTGCGGGTCATGAGTGCCAAAGTAAAAAAGGTCCTCAGCTGTTAGTATGTGTTGGGATACACTCAGCTTATCCGCTGCGGTGTCGGGTGTGAGGCGGATGGTGTTCCCCGGTGTCCCGTCAGAAATGTATACCGTTTGCTCACGGTCCCTTTCGAGAGCCAGGCAGATGATGAGATTGCCTTTCCACGAGGTGAGGAACTCATCGTAGCCCCCTCGTGGGTTCACGAATCTGACCGGCAGCTCAGAGGTGCCGGTCGTCGTTCCGTCGGAGTGCCAAACAGATACTGAGGTGAACTCACGCTCCAATGCCCATAGGCTGCCTTCTGAACTGTATAGAACAGGTTTGCTTAGAAACAGGTCTGGCCAAGAGTAGACGACCTCGGAGCCTGCGCCTCCGTCGGTAACTTTGCGCAGTTCGTGCTCGTCGGATTCAAGATCGGTTTGGACATAGTAGGAATCGTCATTCAAGCGAACGAACTTCAAGAAGTCGAAGTTTTCTTTTACAAGAACCCGGTTGCTGTCCGACGACCCCAATTCGCTGGACCAATACTCGTTTCTGCTATTGTTGTACATATAGGCGACGCTGTCCGAGACGTTATATACAAACACGTCTTCGCCAAGGGGGAGGCCATCGATTTCATCAATGAGGGGTGTCGTGCCGGGAGCTGTGCCGTCGGAAATGTACCAGTAGGGATCGATGATCTCCGATGTCGAAAAGACAAGGCGGTTGTCATATTCGGAGAAATCGGTCGGGTGGGTACTAATTGGAACCTTATTGAACTCGACAAGTGCTGCGCTGGAGGGTGTTGCAGAATCGATTCGGTAAAGAGTCCCGTCGAGCTCGATATACGCAATTCCATTAGATGCTCCACTGATGATCATGTCTTCATCAGGAACTTCGGAAAGTCCCGTGCATTGAACGGTTCCCGATTCGGTGCCGTCGGTGATCCAAAGACGATCAACAACGTCCTCGCCCCTTGCTATGATGTAGACTGAGCCCCCGTCCTGAACGACGGATTGAATGTTAGCAAATGGTTGCGTATCGGCGGCGAACAGCGGCTCCGAAACCAAGTTTATCGCATCGAAGTGCATGACAATCGATTCGTCGGTCAAGAAGTAGAGCTTGTCGTCTTGTACCCAGTATTCGGGTTCAGTCGCTTTGTAGTGGTAGAGGGATTTTAAACCACCGGTTTCGCCTGTGTGCGAGTTTAGGATATAGTCGCCCCCGGCATCTCGGATAACATAATAGGCTCTGTCACCGATGGCATACATCGGGTAGCCTTCGGGCACGGCCTCGGATTGAAACTTGACCGGATCACCACCACCGAGTTGCGCAACCCAACTGCCTCTCGTCAGGATGGCTCCTGACAGCTGGAAGAAGAGCTTGGTGTCTGTACTTACGAAGGAAACCCCCGCCCATTCGCCTACTCCGGAGGGGAAAGAGAGTGATGTCGAAGTTAAGGGAGGCTCCCCCGAGGAAAGCATCAGTTCCTTGCCATCCGGCGTCGTGACTTCCCAACAAGACTGAGAACCCAACTTTCCCATGTATTGGTGCACATACAGTAACTGATTCTGTGCATTCGCCAAGCGACTACTCACCAACCGGGTACCGGGTTCTGTGCCGTCAGTTTCCATCAGTTCACGGGGACCCACGCCGCTGTCGACTGCGAAGTAAAGTAGGCCCCCGTCACTGACAGGCCGGATGGTCTCATCGAATAGTATGGGTGGATCTTGCGTCAAAGGCTCCGAGTCCAGAGGGGTTCCAGGCGAGGCGTAGATAGTGATGCCGGCCTGGAGTATCTGGGCGTCGTTGACAATGCCGATCGGCCTTCCCGGCCGTTCTAAAATCAGGTCATACTCATTTGAATCCGATGGGATGAAACTAATGCCCATCGCCGTATTGTTGAGAGACCAATCGAACAACAACAGCCCTCCGTCAAAACCACTCGATCTGGTGATTCGATAAGCTCTCGTTGGGTTCTCGGGCGTCAGATCGACCACTAAGCGCGGCTGGGCGAAAGCGCAGGCCGATGCGAATGTAAAGGCGAGTAGAGATACGATGGTGCGCATTGGAAAACCCTCCCGGTTATTGTGTGGCATCAATGCGCGGAAACGTAGCTGGTAGCAACCGGAACCGGGATTCGTTTCACGGTGAATATTGACGCCGCTCGCCCGTAGAGGGATAGGAAAGAAACTGAACCGAGGAGCCAGTCAATGGAGTACGTACTGATTTTTATGGGGATCGTCGCGGTCATCGGTGTCGCGCTGTTGCTTTGGCTGGTCTCTATTTACAACCGTCTGGTCAAACTGCGCAACACCGTGAAGAACGCGTGGGCGCAGATCGATGTGCAGCTTAAGCGGCGCTATGATCTGATTCCGAATCTCGTCGAAACGGCGAAGGGATACCTCAAGCACGAGAAGGAAACGCTGGAGGCCGTCATCAAGGCGCGCCAGGTGGCCATCGACGCCGATGGTGTGGCGGATCAGGCGGAGGCGGAGAATCAACTCACGAGTACGCTGCGCAGCCTCTTCGCGGTTTCGGAAGCCTACCCGGATCTCAAAGCGAACCAAAACATGATGGCTCTACAAGAAGAGCTGACTTCCACGGAAAACCGCATCAGCTTCTCCCGCCAGCATTACAACGACCAGGTACTCAAGTATAACACGGACATTCAGCAGGTGCCGAACAACTTCATCGCCGGACCGTTCGGATTCCGCGAGGAAGAATTCTTCGAGCTGAAGGAACCAGAGCAGCGCGAAGCGCCGAAGGTTCAGTTCTAGTTGGCTTTTTGCCGGAGCCAGTGGTCGCAAAGCACCAGCGCGACCATGGCCTCGACCATCGGAACGGCGCGGGGCAGGACGCAGGGATCGTGGCGGCCGCGAGGGGTGAGCACCACCTCCTCGCCGCTGCTGTTTACGGTTTGTTGCGGCTGGAGGATCGTCGCGACAGGCTTGAACCCGGCGCGCAGCGTAATCGGCTCGCCGTTGCTGATGCCTCCCTGGATGCCGCCGCTCCGGTTCGTGCGCGTGGCGATTCGGCCCTCATTGTTGTAGAAAAGGTCGTTGTGTTCGGAGCCTCGCTGCCATGTGCCATCGAGGCCGCTGCCCGACTCGAAGGACTTGCACGCAGGGAGCGAGAGCATTGCCTTTGCGAGGTCCGCCTCGAGCTTGTCGAAGACCGGATCGCCTAACCCAGAGGGTACATTCCGCGCCACGCAATCCACCGTGCCGCCGATGGTATCACCCTCACTCTTCACCTCTGTGATGCGTTCGATCATCTTCGCCGCGACGGCCTCATCGGGGCAGCGGACGATGTTCGCCTCAACCTGCTGCTCGGTGACGGTGAGGGGGTCGACTGTCGCCTCGAGGTCCTGAACGCGAGAGACCCAAGCGACGATCTCTGTGCCGAGGGCCTCGCGGAGAATCTTCTTCGCGATAGCTCCGGCAGCGACGCGACCGATTGTCTCGCGAGCGGAGGACCTTCCCCCGCCGCGCCAATTGCGCGTGCCGAATTTCGCGTCGTAGGTGAAGTCCGCGTGGGAGGGACGGTAGACATCCTTGAATGGTTCGTAGTCGCTCGCCCGGGCGTCTTTGTTGCGAACCAGAATGCAAATCGGCGTCCCGATGGTATGGCCCTCGAAAACTCCGCTAACGATTTCACATTGGTCCAATTCGCCGCGCGCGGTGGTGATCTTGCTTTGTCCGGGGCGTCGCCGGTCGAGGTCCTTTTGAATCTCTTCAGCGGTGATTTGAATGCGCGGCGGGCAGCCGTCGATCACAACGCCAACAGCTCCGCCGTGGCTCTCACCAAACGTTGAAATCCGAAAGATATGTCCAAATGTTGATCCCATAAATTCAAGCTCGGTGAGGTGGCGATTGGTCGATCATGTACGAATGCTGCGCGGGGAGTGATTGATACTAATCTGCGGTGGGTTCATCATCAAGGGCTCGCAGGAGTGCTCCACCTGCGATCTCGTGTCCGCGTTTATTCCAATGCGAATCGTAGGGCTGGCCGTCGATCTTCTCGCCCGCTGCCTGCGCTCTGGCGAGCTCCTGATCGATTGCTATCAATTCGATTCCATACTGGGGGAGGACTTCTTCCCAGACTTCCTTCAACCAGGTATCGGATGAGAACGCGACAATTCGCGTTGTGCCGACGCGCGCACGTGCGAGTTCGAAGATGCGGCCGCTGGTCTCGCTGAGGCTCGCGTACTCGGGCGTGCCGGGTACAAGCGATTCCTCAATCGATTGGTCTTCTCCAAGGGTGGAAAGCCGAAGCTTGGTGTCGAAGTACCTAAGGAGCCGCGATTTGCCTACTATATAATAGAGAGGGTTGTTGGTCGGCCACGGGTATCTCCAAATGGGGCCATCCTCGGTGAGGTAAGGGCGCCACATGTTGTTGTTATTCAGTCGGCTTCTCGACTCCAATTGGTTGTCATTATTCACGAAGTCGTTGGGACAAAGCTGCCACACGATGATGTCGGGCTTGATCGTGTCGAACCATTCGTCAATGACCAGGTACTGTTGATAGTTGCCGAACCCCCCGCAACCGTAGGCCCACAGTTCGTACTCAGTCGATTCATCGATCGCTGAATAGTAGGCGTCGCTGTCGGATACCTGAAGCGCTTGTGTGTAGGAATCGCCGATGACGAGGACCTTGATCTTGTCGGTATTGGGGTCACCTGCAATGCGGAACCCGTTGGCGTCTGTGGAATACGTCACCTCGCCAAACTCGGGAAGTGTGACTGTGGATTGAAAATCGGGCCGCGTGCGCCAGCCGGTCGTGTCGTCAAGGGTGCGCTCGCCCACGGCTTTCAGTCGGTAGTTAAAGTACATGTGCGCGGAGACCTCTGCTGCGACCAGGCCGACGATGACCACTATAAGTAGGAGGAGTGGTTTGCGCCAGTCGAGAGCAGTTCGCTTTGTATAGATCAGAAACCCAATTCCAGCGAACACGAGGAAGAGCGCTGTACTAACAACTATCCACACGAAGGGCATGGATCGGTCGGGTGTTAGGACCCATGCGGCCGTAAGAGGGAACGTAATGACGGCGGCTAGCGTACAAAATGCGATGAGTACGTTGGCGGCTATTGTGCGAGAATTCGATGCTGTTTCCTGGTTACTTTCCATTGTCGGAACAAGTACTCCCGGTTTTTGGGGGCATGTTCTTACCCTTTATTGGTTTGCCCTGATAGAAATTCGGCGCTTTTGAAATTTGATCGGTAATCGTCGGGTCTTTGATACCGGTTACTCGGTAGAATTTCCTAATCAATCTCTCCCACCGATACTCGCACCAATAGAAGGCCTTCACGAGGAGGCCCTCCTTGGCGATGACATTGCCGGAATTAGCCGCGTTAATACCCCACGAGTTGAAACACTTGCGACAACGCATCGGTGGCAACGTGGATTCAATCCTCCAGCGGAGCATCTTGTATCGCCAGTTGTTCCAAATCGTGTCGAATCTGTCTTTCTTCAGGTCGCCGAGGAATTCGTTGCTGGTGCAACAGGGCGTCACGCGACCATCGGTATGTATATACGGTTCCGTCCACGGGCTGCTGCAGCGACGGGGAAAGCGATTCCGCTGGGGGAAGACCCGTCGCGTGCTTTTGATTTTCTTCCAGAGCGAATCCCTAGCGGTTGGGGGTGGAATCGGTTCATAGTCGTCGGGGCAAAAGAGACCCACGCCCAGTTCTTCCGCGCGCTTCTTTGCTTCGTCCATAAACTGATTCCCGCGAACGGGTTCGTAGCGCAGTGACTGCTCGTCGAATTCAATGTCGTTAAAGGCGTAGTCGAGAACGCCCACATGGCTGATGCCGTACTTGGCGGCAAGTTCCACAACCCCCGGTAAGTCGTGGATGTTCATTCGCATCGCGACGAAGTGAAAGCTAAACCGCGAAACGAAGCGCGACATTGCGATGTCGCGTAGCTTCTTGATCATTGCGAGTTTTTCGAGTATCAAATCGAAGTTTGAGTTTTGTCGGACCGCCTCGAAGGTTTCCTTCGTGGCACCATCTATGGAGATGATGATGTCGACGGGGCATGCGGTGATTTGCTCGATACGTTCAAAATTCAGTAGTGAGGCATTCGTAACAAAGTGAACCGACGAACCATTGTGCAGCGACGTCTCTAGAAGCTCGTCGAAGTTCTCCGCCATGGTTGGCTCGCCAAAGCCGGTAATGCTTATTCGCGTGTTATATGGTATCAGCTCGGTTTTGACTCGTTCATAAATCTCCTGCTGGAGGTCTTCGGCGTAGTAGGATTCGTAGCCCTTTGAACACATCTGGCAGGCGAAGTTACACTTCACGGTACTTTCGAGGTAGAGGCGATGGGGCTTTGAATCCAGCTTTAGCTTCGCGGTCGTATATTCCTCGTTGTTGAGCTCACGGTTTTCCGATTGGAGGTTCGTGAGTTGAATCTGTTGAATTCCGATGTGCCCGGCGCGTTTCTCTTTTCGCTGGAGATAGTGAACATATCGGACGCCCATCTTTGCGTCGATTAACTCGGGATCAACGTCGAGGACTTCTCGATAAAGTGTCAGCGCCTCATCAAGCTTATGAAGGTTTACCAATCGATCGGCTTTGCGCCATTTCACTTCGAGGTTTCCGGGCACTGCAGTGGCTAGCTCGTCGTAGGCGCGAACCGCGCCCTCATGGTCGCCGCGATAGCCGAGCGCGCCGGCGAGATGGCCGAGCAATTCAATGCTTTCCGGGTGCTCGGCGCGCAGGGCCAGCAACTCGTCGACACCATCGGTTTCCAGCTTGCGCATGTGCGCAATCGTCTCCTCGAGGCGCACGCGTGCCTCGGGCGGAAGTGGCTGGTTTTGGAGGACTGTCGACATGGGCTTTCCCGGTAAATCTGCGGGCGGTATGACACCGGTGATTCGCCACTCTGACAAGGCGAATCCCAAACTGCGCTTCCCACGTTTGCCGGAAACCGTTGACCGCCACGGGACCGTTTTCCCTAATGCTCAGTTGAAAAGACGTCTCGAAGGGAAGCTCGATCATGGCACCTGTCCACTCACCGAAAGCCCCGGCCAAGCCCGCTGCGAATCCGCAGGAAGGCAACGGCCATTCCGCCAACGGAAACGGCGCGGAGCAGTTTTACTCCGTCGGCCAGTCGCCGTTGCGCGTCGACGCCCGCGACAAGGTGACGGGACAGACTCAGTACGCCGATGACCTGCACTTTACCGGGCTACTGCACGGCGCGATTCGCTGCTCGGATCACCCTCATGCGAAGGTGTTGAGCATCGATACCTCGGCCGCAGAGGCCATGGAGGGCGTTGAGGCGGTGCTCACGGCGAAGGACATCCCCGGCGAGAACCAGATCGGTATTATCTTCAACGACCAGCCGCTCCTCTGCGACGGGCACGCCCGTTGGTACGGCGAGCGCATCGCTGTGGTCGCGGCCCGCGACCCGCGCGTTGCCCGCCGCGCCGTGGCTGCGATCAAGGTGGAGTACGAACCACTGCCCGGCGCATTTTCCCCGGAAGAAGCGCTGGCAGACGGTGCGCCGAAGATTCATGAAAGCAACATCCTCGACACGATGCACGTCCGCCGAGGCGACACGGAAAAGGGCTTCGCCGAATGCGACGTCGTGATCGAAAACATTTACCGCGTTAACTATCAGGAACACGCCTATCTGGAAACGCAGGGTTGCGTTGTCGTTCCTGGGTACGGTGGGAGCATGACGATTCACACCTCCTGTCAGTGCCCGTTCTACGTGCAAAAGGGCGTGAAGACGATCCTCGGCAAGCAGGCCAGCCAGATCCGCGTCCTCCAGTCGCCGACGGGTGGCGCATTTGGCGGCAAGGAAGACTATCCGACCGAGCCCGCCGCTTGTGCGGCGCTGCTCGCGTGGGCCACCGGCAAGCCCGTGAAGATGATTTACCAGCGCGAGGACGATGTAGAGTGGTCATCGAAGCGCCACCGCATGGCGATCTATCACCGCATTGGCGCATCGAAGGACGGCACGATCAAAGCCGTCCACCTGAAGGTGCTCGAAGACGTTGGCGCCTACGGAGGGCTTTCGACGGTCGTCGCAGACCGCGCGAACATCAGCTCCATCGGGCCCTACAACGTGGAGAACATCCACGTGGATACCTACTGCGTTTACACGAACAACCTCTTCGGAGGCGCATTTCGCGGGTTCGGTGCGCCGCAGGTCACATTCGCCCACGAGTCCGCGATGGACAAGCTCGCCGGCGAACTGACCATGGACCCGATTGCGCTGCGAAAGAAAAATGGCTTTCGCGAGGGCGACACCATGGCCTCGGGCCAGCCGATTCCCGGGCGCGTCCCGCTCATCGAGTCCATCGACGACGCGACAACGCTCGCCAATTGGGAGGCGCGCCGCGCCGAGTACGACGCACACAACGCGACGAATCCTCTCGTGCGCAAGGGGCTGGGTGCGGCCGCGATCATCTACGGCGTGAACCTCCATGCGGGCGGCGAGTATATCAATCGATCGGGCGCGCACATGCGCATCAACGAAGACGGCAGCGTGAACATCTCGATCGGCCTCACCGAGATGGGACAGGGCCTGCTCACCGCCGCTGTCCAGATGGCTGCGGAGGCGCTCGGCATTTCTCACGAGTTGGTGTACTGCAACCAGATCGACACCGCGCTCGTTCCCGACAGCGGGCCGACAGTCGCGAGTCGCGCGACGATCATGAGCGGGTTCCCGCTCGTCGACGCGGCGAAGAAGCTCCGACGGACGCTTTTTCATCGCGCGGGTGAAATGCTCAACATGCCCGCCGATGACTTTGATCTGGCCAACGGCAAGTTTTTCTCGAAGAAGAAGGGCCTAAGTGCGGGCGCATTGCTCGACTACATGGATGTGGTGGGAGCGTGTTTTGCCAAGCGTGAAAACCTCACCGAGGTCGGCTGGTACCGCACGCCCGATCAACCATGGGACAAAGCCACGGGGCAGGGAATTGCCTACCACAGTTTCGCCTTCGCAACGCAAATCGCCGACGTGGAAATCAACACCGCGAGCGGCCAGATTGATGTGAAGAACTTCTACTGCGCCCACGACGTTGGACGCGCAATCAACCCCAACATGGTCACCGGCCAAATCGAAGGCGGTGTCGTGCAGGGAATGGGTTGGGGAATCATGGAGGAATTGCACCTGCGCGAGGGAAAGGCTCTCAACCCAGGTTTCACTGACTACCTGATTCCAACGTCGCTCGACGCGCCAAAAATTCACGTGAAGTTGCTAGAGGACCCGACCGTTGCCGGACCGTTTGGCATTAAGGGAATCGGAGAGCCCTCGCTCATCCCCGCCGCATCGGCGTTGGCGAACGCGATCAGTCACGCCACCGACCATCACTTCACGGAACTCCCAATCACCCCCGAGCGAGTGCTCATGGCCCTCGCGGGCGTAGATCAAAAGATGCTGGAACCCGCGGTTTCGATGAGTTGGTAGTGGTTGCGGGGCACGATTGTTCGGATGCTGGTGATTCGGTGGAAGCAGCCAAACTCGGTTTCCCCTGCGAACCTTCCCCGAGTTTCCGATTCAGGGCAGCCTCCCGGAACGATTCCTGTTCACCGGCTACCCTTTCGGAGCCGGAAAGTGCGTAGCACTTTGATATAATAGCCCACGGTTGCCGAGCGCAGCGAGGCTACCGTAGGTCCAGGATGGTCGGTACAAAACCGCTGAGGTGGTATTGGCAATTTGGACCTAGTGATATCAAAGTGCTCTGCACTTTTCGCAGCTGGGGCGGGGGATGAGGAGGCGGAGGCCTTGTTTTCGGCGCGTGGTCAGGATGCGTGCCTCAGATGCGGGATCGCGTCCGACCGCTGATTTGGTTTTGATTGCCGCAGGCCACGCTTTGGTTGACTTTCTCACCATTGATTTTTAGGGTTCGGCTTATCTTACTGAGATCGTGAGTTGGTGTTATGCTTAGGTCGTTGAATCAGATGGTTTCTTCCAGTACGCAGAACTTTGCAATGTTCATGTTACTGGCTGTTTTCGGGTTGTTTATGGGAATTACTATCTCCGGAAAGTTTGATACCAAATGGGGGTACGTACTCTCCGCGATCGCGGTGGTGTTTGGATTGTTTGTGTTAAAGGCTAACCGCGTCTTCTAGGGGGCGAGTTCGTCGATTCGGCGTTCGAGAACTCCGTCAGGTGCGAGCTCTATCAGGTATTCGCGGGCAAGCTCCAGAGCGCGCTCGGAGTCGCCGTACTTTTGTTCCAGAAGCACCCCCAGCCGCGCAGCCCCTCGCAGGTCATCCTCGCGTCCTTCATCCCATTCTTCAGTAAACTCTTCGGGGGTCTTCGGTGGGGTCCAATCATCGGGGCGCTCTTGCAAGCCGAGGCGCGCGGCGGTGACGAAATTATCGCGAGCGAGCTCATTCAGTTCACGAATTTGCAGGCCTTCCGCGAGCGGATCAAGTTCCCGAGTTTGCTCGAAGTAAATCCGACCCAACATATAGTATACTTGGAACGCGTCGGGGTTGTTTTCGATGCCTTCCTTGATGAACTCGATTGCCTTCTCGGGGTCGATACCCTTTAGCCACCAACTGCCAATTGTGTAACCGCGTACATATTGTGGATCGGCAATTGTCATGAGGCGGTACCACGGGAGCAGCTCTGTGCCTTCTGTGTGGTTGTGGGCTGCACTGGGGTCGCGCCACGGTTTCACGCGACGGTGGAGCACTCCGATAACTCCCCGGAAATCGGTTTCAGTCGTGGGAATGAGCGTCGGGGTTCCTGCGTGGTCGTCCTCCTCACCTTCGCCATTCTCGCTCAGATCGGGAGTGAGATCTTCTCTTTCGAGGTGAGGAACGTATGCGATGCCCTCATGAAGATAGCGCTCTGTTTTGATGAAGATCAAATCGCTCGCAGACATGCGTACCTCACCGAGGAGCATTGCGATTGCGCTACTGTTGCGGATACTTCGGTCAAAGGAATCCCTGCTACGCCCACCGGCGTAGTCGTTGGGTTCGAGTCGCGAAGTCAGAACCGGCGAGGCGAGGTAGAGGACCAGCGCAGCGATAAGAATGAGGGAGGAGGGAGAAGATTTTTTCACGTTAGAGCCGTTTCCTATCGAACACGCTGACAGCCAAAGCGAGTGCGAAGAGTGTAAAAATGGCGCTGACTCCCACCAGCCCAACAAATTCGCTTCCTGTAAGAGGTGCGATTCCGTCGGTATATCGAGTGACTAGATTGAGGTCTGAGAAATTTGGTAGATACTGAAAGACCCAGCGGACGACGCCATTGAAGCTGCTGCCCTCGAGCAGTCCGCTTCCGGCATCGATGATTCGCCCTCCCAATAGAAGAAGAATTCCCATTACAATAATTGTAATCCCCTGGGGGGAAACCAAGCTCAACAGTAGGGTGAAAGCGCACATCATGGCAATTGAGAAGACGTGTAGCACAAGTAGTTGAAGGAGCAGGGTGGTGTTGTATTCCTCCAGTTTCGGAACCGGTAGCCACGCGATCAATCCAAGCGTCAAGAGGACGAGAACACCCGCGATCGTGCATCCGACCCACTTGCCAATCAAATAGGTCTGTCGTGTCAACGGTCGCGCGAGAAGTGGGTAAAGTGTCCGATTATCAATCTCACCGGGTATCTGTCTGGAGACTAGAATGAGTGTTAGCAAGTGCGCAAAAAACCATGTCATGGTTAGACCAAGGTTTAGCAAGAATGTAGCAGTCTGAGGATTTCCGATACCTACGATTGCGACGACCGTTGTCGCAACAAAGTACAGGCCCATAAAGATGAGTAAGACGTGAATATCTTTGCGGCGCATGAGTTCGATGAACACGCCTCGGCAGATAACCATGATGCTCTGTGGAGCGGTCGGCGCGGCAGTCATAGTTCTCGCTTTCTAAACCAAAGCATCGCGAGAGCGAAGTAGGCAGCTGCGAAGATCAGCGCATAGCCAGTCAGCATTGCCATAGTTGTGAAGTCCAGAGCTGACCATGATTGCGCATGTGTGGTGCGCTCCGAAAGGTCCAGCAGCGTGAGCTGAGGGATGATGAACGTGCCGATCTTAATGACGAACCGACCGAAGGCATCGGCGTAGTCGTAGATGTACATCGAGACATTTGTAAACATGGCAGCCAAAAGGAAAAACAATGAGCCGATCGTGATTGCTGCGTCGAGATTCAACATCATGGACAGCCAAAAACTGAGCGAGGCCAGAATCAGCATTGTTAGTAATTGCAGGTAGACATGCTGCGCAAACAACACCCAGGGAATGTCGCCGCCCAGGTAGAGCGTTCCCACGAGATAGACAAGCGTGAAAAGGAGGAAGCAAAATGCGGCAGCGAGCATTACCCCGAACAGCTTACCCGCGAGAAATGTCGTTCGCGAAATAGGGCGTGCCATGAGGGTGTAGATCGTGCGCATTTCGAATTCGCGCGGAAGCTGGCGCGCGGCAAGAACGACAACCGTGAGACCAGTCGCGATACTCATTACTTTCAGGGCGGACTCACGGTAAAACTTTGTGAGTTCCTTGAGGCCGAAGAAATCAATTCCCATGATAGAGATGATGAGAAGCGTTGAGACTAGTACGATTGCGTAGACCTCCCGTCGCCGGATGGCCTCAATCAATACCGAACGAGCTATCAGCCACAGTTTGAGGGGCATCAAGCAGCGTCTTCCCCACGTACAAGCTCGGTATAGTACGCCTCGAGGGAACGCGTCTTGGACGATGTGCGGATGACTTCGCAGCCTGAGTCACTCAGCGCACCGAGTAGCTTTGTATATAAATCAAGCTCACGAAGGTTTAATGTATGAATGCCATTTTCAAGCTGTGGGTTTTCCGCAGCCACGGCGTCAGGCATCGCCGAACCGTTTAGCCGAAAGTCGATCACGTACTGGTTGAGCGGCTCCATCAAGTCGGCGACACGGGCCTGTTTCACAATCCGGCCCTTGTGAATAATAATCACGCGGTCACAGAGGCTCTCGACTTCGCTCAATTCGTGAGAGCTGAAAAAGATCGTACGGCCTCGCGACTTCAATTCAAGGAGGACGTCCCTAAGGTCGTGGCGGCCGAGCGGGTCGAGGCCCGACGACAGTTCGTCAAAGATGAGGAGGTCTGGGTCGGCGATCATCGACTGTGCGATTCCCAGGCGCTGTTGCATGCCTTTGCTGAACTGGCGGAGGAGCGACTCGCCTTTTCCGCCAAGGCCGACCCGTTCGAGGAGGTTCGGAATGCGGCTCTTCAGGTCGGCGCGATTCATGCCGCTAAGACCGCCATAAAGCTCAAGGAGTTCGCGAGCTTTCATGAATGGATAGTAGAGCGCGACCTCGGGCAGGTAGCCGACTCGCAGGCGGCTGCGGGAGTCGCTCGGCGGGTAACCGAACAGTTTCGCCTCGCCGGTAGTGGGGAACACAAATCCCATGACTGTCTTGATCGCTGTTGATTTACCGGCACCATTTGCACCGATAAACCCAACCGTTTCGCCCGGTTCTACTGCAAACGTGACTCCATGGAGCGCTCGGGTTTTCTTCTTCCGTCCGTAATCGACAACGAGGTCGCGGACTTCGATAAGAGGTTGGTTTTGCGCCATGCTAATGACCCCTGAAGCTTCTTGGCGAGAGCCCAAGATTCACGCCTTTTACTTTCACTTCAAACCTGCGTAGCGTTATTCAGGCGGTCAACTGCAAAGCTCGACGCGAAAAGGAACGGTATCGGGTCGAAAGAGAGTGCTGGACAGCGTTGGCCCTCCGGCGCCACAACATCTCCCCTCGCGCGGTTTTCCGCGCCAGTTTTCTCAGGAATGTTCCCATGAAGTTTTCTGTTCGCTGGTTGCGCAAGTATCTCGACGCCGATTTGACGTTGGATCAACTCCTCGACGCACTCACGATGTGCGGCCTCGAGGTCGAGGAGGTCCTCGATCTCGGAATGGTCTCCGGAAATGTTGTCGTCGGCGAGATTCTCAAGATCAATCCGATCGAGGGTGCGGACAAGATTCGGCTCATCGACGTGATGGCCGATTCCAAGGAGCCGCTGAGGATCGTTTGCGGTGCGTGGAATCTCGAAGAAGGCCAGCGTGTACCGGTCGCCAAGTTCGGCATGACCTTCCCTGATGGCTTCGTGCTCAAGCGGCGCAAGATCATGGGGATCGATGGAGACGGGATGCTATGCAGCGCCAAGGAACTTGGCGTCGCCGAAGACGCGGCAGGGATTTGGATCCTGCCCGAGGACGCCCCAGTGGCCGAGCCCTGGGATGCCATCGTCGAGATCAACATCACGCCCAACCGACCCGACGCGCTTTCGCTGGTGGGAGTTGCGCGCGATGTTGCCGCAAAAGTTGGAGGCAAGTTCCGCCAGCCGCAAATCCAGCTCACCGAGACCGGCGAGCGCACCGAGACAGCAGCGCGCGTCACGGTGGAAGCCAAGGAAGGCTGCCCGCGTTACGCCGCCCGCGTGATCAAGGGGATCACGGTTGGCCCCTCGCCTCAATGGATGCAGGCCGCGCTGGAAAGTGCCGGAATGCGCCCGATCAATAACATCGTCGATATCACCAATTACGTCATGCTGGAGCTGGGTCAGCCGCTCCACGCCTTCGATCTGGATCTAGTCGCTGGCCACCATATTGTTGTGCGCAATGCGGCCAAGGGCGAAACGCTGACCACACTCGATGGCGTCGAGCGAAAGCTCGAAACCGATGACCTGCTGATCTGCGATGGCGAGAAGCCGGTCGCGATTGCCGGGGTTATGGGTGGTGGCAATTCCGAGGTGAACGACGAGACCAAGGACATCCTGCTGGAGTCGGCGTGGTTCAACCCGGCGACGGTTCGTCGGACGCGCACACGGCTGGATATGTCGACCGAGGCGAGCTACCGCTTCGAGCGCGGCGCAGACCCCAAGATTCAGGCGATCGCACTCAGCCGCGCGGCGCAACTCATGGCCGATCACGCTGGCGGAGCCGTGATGAAGGGGCACATCGACGTGGTCGGTTCGCTGCCCGTCGTCGACCCGATCACCGTGCGGGTGAAGCGGCTGCGCGAGGCGCTTGGCATCGAGTTGAGCGGCCGCCAAGTCGTCGATGTACTGACGCCTCTCGGCTTCGAGATTCTCCGCTCCGATGGCGAAGAGATGCTCGTCGAGCCGCCGTCGCACCGCCCTGATGTCAGCATCGAAGCAGACATTGTGGAGGAGGTCGCGCGGATCATTGGATACGAGAAGATTCCCGAGCGGCAGCTCGTCATGCCGAGCATCCGCAAGCCGGTGGACCCCGTCCACGAGGCATCCGAGTTGTTCGCGGAAGTCGCCATTTCACACGGACTGAATCAGGCCATCAATTTCAGCTTCACCAGCGAGGGAGCGAACGCCGTCGTTGGCGCTGCCGATGGGCGTCAGATTCGCGTCCTCAACCCGATCGTCGCGGACCAGTCGGTAATGCGGCGCTCGCTGATGCCATCGCTCCTGCAAAACGTCGCCCACAACCTGAGCCGAGGCGTGGAAGACATTCGCCTCTTCGAGGTGGGCCGGACCTACGAATTCAATAGCGACGAGCCGGAAGAGCAGGAACCGCGCGATATGACGCCGGTGGCAAATGAGCGCCGAGTCTTCGCCGCGATCCTTTGCGGCGGCACGAAGGAAAACTGGAGAGAGAAGCCGCACAGCCACGACTTCTATGAGGCGAAGGGTCTCGTGGAGCAGCTGCTTCGCGCGCGGAAGCTGAACAAAATCGTGTTCGAAGCGGCCGAAGACGTTGCGTGGCTTCACCCCGGACGAGCGGCGCGATGCTTGATCAAGGGCAAGCCGGTCGCGGCCTTCGGCGAAGTCCACCCGGCGATACTTCACGAGCTCGATATCAAGAAGCGCGTTTACTACGTGGAGATCCCGCTCGAGGGAGCGGTGCTCGATGGCGGAGCGTCGTCGACGTACACGGAGCTGCCACGCTTCCCCGCCATGACGCGCGACATCGCGCTTGTCGTCGACAGCACGGTGCCCTCATTGGAACTCGAGCGGACGATCAAGAAGTCGGGCCGCGATTTGTTGGCCGGCGTGAAGCTCTTCGATGTCTACGAAGGCGAGCACGTCGAAAAGGGGAAGAAATCATTGGCGTTCTCTCTCACCTATCGCCGCGCCGATCGAACGCTGACCGACGAAGAAGTCAGCGAGCGTCACGGCGACGTCGTCGCCCAGCTGGAGAAGAACCACGGCGCAAAGCTGCGCGGGTAGTAGTTCTGGAGAAAGAAATCACGGCCCCGGAATCTGTTCCGGGGCCGCGATTGTTTTTAACTTCTCGTGCGGCAGCGCCGCGTGGCCTACTTTCCCTTTTCGATCATCAGCTTGAGCGATTCGACGATGAGCCGGACGCCGTAGCCGGTGCCTCCGGGGCGGTAGTATCGCCAGTTGCGGCGGGTGGCGGCGGGGCCGGCGAGGTCGATGTGCGCCCAGCGCGTGTTGTCCGGAACGAACTGGCGGAGGAAGTTTGCCGCGTGGATCGAGCCGCCCCCCTTTTCCGATGTCGAAATGTTGTCCAAGTCTGCGAGGTCGTGCTTGAGGAACGTGTCGTACTCGCGGCAGATCGGCATCGGCCAGATGCTATCGCCGCTGTTGTTCGAGGCCTCAACCATGAGGCTGCGCAGTTCCTCGTCTTCGGTGAAGAGACCGCCCATTGCAGGACCGAGCGCGACCACGACGGCGCCCGTGAGCGTCGCAAAATCCCAGATCACTTCGGCGCCCTCTTCGCCCGCGCGATAGAGAGCGTCAGAAAGAATGAGGCGACCTTCCGCGTCGGTGTTCTCCACGTAGATCGTCTTTCCGTTGCGAGCTTTGAGAACCGACCCGGGGTGATAGGCCGCGCCATCGACGGCGTTATGCGCAGAGGTGATGACCGCCGTGACTTTCACGGGAAGCTGGAGCCGGGCGATGGCTTCCATGGCGCCGAGCACTGCTGCCGAGCCGCCCATATCCATGTTCATCGTGTGCATGCCCTCGCGGGGTTTGATGCACAAGCCGCCGCTATCGAAGGTCATTCCCTTGCCGACGAGTGCGATGTGTTCGCTGACGGCCTTCTTCTTTGGCGTGTAGCTAATCACCATCATGCGCGGCGGATACTCGCTGCCACGGCCGACTTCCCAGGTGGGAAGGTATCCCTGCTTCTGGAGCTGTTTTTCATCCAGCACTGTACATTTCATGCCGTACTTCTTCGACAGCTTCTGTGCGTAGGAAGCCATCGCCTTTGGCGTCAAAACGTGGTGAGGAGAATTCAGAAGTTCCCGCGCCGAGTTGACCGATTCGGCCACGGATAGCGTGTCCTTCGCGATTGCTTTCGTTTCCTTGAGAGCTTCTTGGGGAACTGCGATGATGACGGTGAGCTCGGGGCGCTTGTTGGCTTTAGCCGCCGTGCCCTTGAACCGTGCATCGTAGAAGTCACCGAGGATCGCGCCCTCGATGATGGCGGCGGCTTTCTTCGCGGCGATCTTGTGGTGGACGGCGAAGGTGATCTTCTTGATCGAATGGTCACGGCAGAGGTTCACCGCGCGGGCAGCGGTGGTTTTAAGCGGCTCGTCGTGAGGAGCCGTTCCCGTGAATGTCACCGAATCGAGAAGGAGGTAGGAGGCCTTAACGCCAGCGCTCTTGTCCAGCGAACAGAACCACTCGCGCTTGCTGCTTCTGTCTTTCACGGCCTTTACGAAGGCTTTGAAGTGACCGGCGAGGGTCGGGTTGTCCGAGGTGCCGAGCAGCCCCGCTTCCTCGTGGAGAACGACGAGTGCGTCGGTGGATACGTCTGTCAAAGAAGTCGATACGACTTGAATTTTCATAGCAATGGTTCCTCTCAGCTCGCGATGTGGGGGAGACACTGCTGGCTGAGCCCCCCGGGAGTCAATGGGCGCAAGCATCGCGGACTCGGCGCGCGGCGCTTCCGCTCTTGCGCCTGAGGCGCCCGCCGTGATTCGTTCCTCAGCCTTGAAACTTAACTCAGAACGGAAGCCAGCACCTTGAGCAGCGAAAAGAAACCCGAACGCATTCCCTCCCGAGAAGAGAACTTCTCCGAGTGGTATATCTCGACCGTGCGCCTCGCGCATTTGGCCGACTACACGCCGGTGAAGGGCTCCATGGTCATCCGGCCGTATGGCTACGGCCTATGGGAAAACATGCGGGATCAACTCGATCGCCGCTTCAAGGAAACCGGCCACGAAAACGCCTATTTCCCGTTGCTGGTGCCCGAGAGCTTTTTGCTGAAAGAAGCCGAGCACATTGAGGGCTTCGCGCCCGAGTGCGCGTGGGTGACTCACGGCGGCGGCAACGAACTGGAAGAGCGGCTCGCGATTCGCCCGACCTCCGAGGCGATCATCTGCTCAATCTACAAAGACTGGGTTCAGAGCTACCGCGACTTGCCGATCCTGATCAACCAATGGGCAAACGTGATGCGCTGGGAAAAGCGCACGCGGCTGTTCCTTCGCACCGCCGAATTCCTCTGGCAGGAAGGCCACACTGTCCACCGCACCGACAAGGAAGCTGTGGAAGAAACGCTCCAGATGCTCGACGTCTACCACGACTTTTTGGAAACGGAAATGGCGATCCCTGCGATTCGCGGCAAGAAAACCGAGTCGGAGAAGTTCGCCGGCGCGGTGGATACGTACTGCGTCGAGGCGCTGATGCAAGATGGCCTCGCGCTGCAGGCCGGCACGAGCCACTTCCTCGGCCAGAACTTTTCGAAGAGCTTCGGCATCAAGTTCCTCGACGAAGACAACACGGAGAAATTCGCCTGGCAAACGAGCTGGGGCGTTTCGACGCGTCTCGTCGGCGGGCTCGTGATGACCCACGGCGACGACAACGGCCTGCGCGTTCCCCCCCGCATCGCGCCGATCCAGGTCGTCTTTGTCCCGATCTACAAGGCCGGTTTGGAAGGTCCGCTGAAGGAAAAAATCGGTAAGCTGGCAGCAGCGCTTCGTGATCGTGGCATCCGCGTAAAAGAAGACCTGACAGAGAACAAGCGCCCCGGGTGGAAGTTCACCGAGTGGGAGATCAAGGGGGTGCCCGTGCGCATCGAAGTCGGGCCCAAGGATCTCGAGAAGGGAAGCGTTTGCGTCGTGCGGCGGGACACCCGCGAGAAACAATTCCTCCCCGATGCGGACGCGATCGAAGTCGTCGTGAAGCTGATGGACGAGATTCAGGCGAACCTTCTCAAAACAGCGACCGAAGCCCGTGATGCCAACACGCACACCCCGAAGGACTGGGATGAGTTTAAGCAAATGATCGAGGGCACAAAAGGGTTCCTGTGGGCGCCGTGGGACGGCACCGAGGAGACCGAAGCGCGCATCAAGGAAGAGACAAAAGCGACGATCCGCTGCATTCCGTTCGAAGGCGGCGAAGCGCAGCCGGGCGACAAGGACATCTTCAGCGGAGAGCCCGCAAAACACCGCGTGCTTTACGCGAAGTCGTATTGATGAGTGGTTTCACTGATTGTGTGAGTGCAAATTAGTGAGCATTGACAATTGCCAAGGTCACAAAGCCCGCTGAAGCGGGCTGGAGTTGGGCCGGAGTTCTTGGATCACTAGGCTAAGGCCCAGTGCGACCTAACTACTACTGATTTCGGGCGTGGTTTCCTGAGTTCTGTGCGAACGTTCCATCACGGTATATATGTATATAGTTGAATGTATATAGCCCGGATAGATCCGGTTGTTGTGAGGGGCTAGGTTGCACCCGGCTTCAGCCGGGTGATGAATGGGGTTCTATCGATGGCGAGAGCGCACTTTAGTGTG